>CAIMCT010000275.1 GCA_903839535.1 uncultured Desulfobacteraceae bacterium | reverse complement strand
GCCCGACGAGCTACCAGGCTGCTCCACCCCGCATCGAATGAAATGAAATATAAACCAACTGATGGCAACTGTCAACAGAAACATCTAAAATATTTTATATATTTGATATTTAATTATTAAAAAAGATGATTCGCAGGCTTTCCTATAAATTCTGTTTAATATTTTGCCCTACGAAACATTAACTTCCCCATTCAATGGTCGCAATATCTTCAATGACGAACAACAAAAACGTCACAAAAACGTCACGCCATTTTTCCCCTTAAAAGACCATTTAAAACCAGTCATACAGAGGCAACTTCCCCTTTCATCCCCAAAAAAATACATAATGGATTACCAATCATATCAAACATTTTCTATTTCAACCCGTATCAACCAATTCTACCATACCAGTAATGAGCATCCAATTTGAACCATATCCCAGAATTTCATAAGTATTGGCCACATTTTAGTTCGTGAGAGATTGCAGCCATGCCTAAAAAGTACCGGGCATCTCAAACCTCTGCCGAGATTCGCTCCTTCGCTGCGAGTGTGCTTGTTGGGCTGGAGAAGCGCGGTGTCAAGAGGAATCTGGCTTTGGAGGCGATGCGTGAGGCTGGCTATGCGCCTATCTTGCGCACCGTCCGACGGCACAAAAAGCGAGCGAGTTCTGGCGAGGATGTATTTTCGCGGGAGAAAGCGCCTGGGTGTCCGCCTACACTTGACGAGGCGGAGCGGGAAATTTATGCCGGATTTGTTTTGGCGCAAAATTTAGCTCACAAAGACGTGCATTTAGCTGACTACATTCGTTTTATCTCCAAGAATTTTAACGTAAAAGTGTCTCGTTCTACAGCTTCGCGCTATCTGGAGCTGACAGGGTTCAGTTCTCGCATCGTGCAGCCGAAGGCTTCGGGTTATAAATCGGACATTTCTATCTCTCGATTTACCAACTGTATCATCACTGTGGTCTGGGCTGATGGTGTGAACCGCACACCGCCTGTACTCTTCACTCTGAATCAGTTATTGCGCTTTGATCGGCACAGTACGCCGAAGCGCGATCGAGAAGTAGTCTTGCGACTTATCCTTGAGGTGGCAACCGCGCAGAATGCAGCGATGGGAATTGAACGCACCAGCGTCCGTCTTCGGGGTCAGCGACTTGTATCGGTTGCAGCCCTGATCAAATCGCTCGGAGGCGGATGACAGGCTACTGAAAACAACGTCGATGGCTCCTGATTCCCGCGGAAAAAGAGAGATGGGAATCATTTGTCTGTCGCTTAATCATATTCACAATGTATTTCATAACATTTCTTTAAATCTTTCTTGACAGGGAATATCAAAATATCTATATTCAATAAAATGAATATGGAGACCACCATGGATCAATTTATCAAAGTCATGAAAGCACTTTCTGATCCCGCCCGGCTGAAGATCATCAAAATGCTTCAGCACAAGCCAATGTGCGTATGTGAAATTCAAAGAGCTTTGGATATTCCACAACCAACCGCGTCCCGGCAGTTGAAAATCCTGGAAGATGCTGGCCTTGCCGTCAGTCAAAAAAGTGGACTTTGGGTCAATTATAATCTTGCGGACGGCGCAGACAGCCCATACTCCGCCATGCTGCTGGGAGGGCTTCGACACTGGCTTGAGGATGATCCGGAAATTGCCCATATGGTCAAGAAACTCCCTGAAATCCGCAGGGAAGATATCTGTAAAGAATAAGGACACATTATGAAAAATCTCACTCCCCAATCCTGCTGTACGGTGATGCTGGACGTTCCAGGAACTCCCGTTGATGCGACGGAAAAAAACCGGGCGCTTCGGTATGTTCTGTACATGATCCCTTTATTGGTCTTATGGGGTCTCATTTATCAGGAACTAGCATATTTCTCCCGCCTGATGACCTATTCCGTTCTGCGACTGCAGGAAGGAAACCATCTGAGCAGCGCCATTGAATTTTTTATTTATGAAACGCCAAAAGTGCTGATGCTGCTGACCCTGGTGGTGTTTGGTGTCGGGATTGTCAGGTCTTTTTTTACCCCGGAGAAAACCCGGAAAATTCTGGCCGGCAAACGCGAATCCATCGGCAATGTGCTGGCAGCGCTTCTTGGGATCGTCACACCATTTTGTTCCTGCTCCGCAGTCCCACTGTTTATCGGTTTTGTTACCACCGGTGTTCCGCTTGGTGTCACATTTTCTTTTTTGATTTCTGCGCCCATGGTGAACGAAATAGCTCTGGTGCTGCTCTACGGCTTATTTGGATGGAAAATTGCCGCTATTTACCTTGGCACTGGCCTGCTGATTGCCATGATAGCCGGTTGGGTGATCGGCAGACTTCACATGGAGCGGCATCTTGAGGACTGGGTGCTTCAGATTCAGGCTGGCGGAAACGGCATGGTTGAAGAGGGTTTGACCTGGGCAAACCGTATTCAGTACGGTCTGGATGCGATCAAGGATATTGTCGGAAAGGTATGGATATATGTGGTAGTCGGAATCGCCGTGGGTGCCGGAATTCACGGATATGTGCCCGAAGGCTTCATGGCATCCATCATGGGAAAAGATGCCTGGTGGAGCGTGCCCATTGCAGTTATGATCGGCATTCCCATGTATTCCAATGCCGCCGGTATCATTCCTGTGGTTCATGCGCTGATCGAAAAAGGCGCGGCCCTGGGAACGGTTCTGGCCTTCATGATGTCCGTGATTGCACTCTCGCTGCCGGAAATGATCATTCTGCGAAAAGTGTTGAAACCCACGCTGATCGCCACCTTTGTCGGTGTTGTGGGCATTGGTATTCTGATCGTCGGATACCTGTTCAACTTTCTGATATGATCCATGAGGAACGAAAATGACCAAGCAGAAGCGCCACTACCACCTGGTACGCGATGAAATCAAAGCATTTGTAAAGAAACTCCCGAATGTTCTGAACAATTGAACTGTTTTATGGGCTATCCACATAAGCCGGGACAGATTGGCTGCTCCCGTAAGTGCTTGAGGGTAAACGCGTCCCGGTTTATGTGGGTACCCGTTTTATACAATGAAATAATTACCTGAAAGGAGATAGTGGTGGAAATCAAAGTACTGGGTCCAGGCTGTTCCAAATGCCAGCAGACGGAAAAAGCGGTTAAGGAAGCCATTGCCGAAGTCGGCATAACCGCTGAGGTTGAAAAAGTGACGGACATGATGAAAATCGCCGGTTACGGCGTGTTCGGCACCCCGGCAGTGGTCGTAAACGGTGAGGTCAAGAGCGTTGGCAAGATTCCCAAGAAAGACGAAATCAAAAAGTGGCTGACTGCCGCAAAATAAAAGGTAATAAAATGAAAAAACATTACATGAAGACACCGGTTGGACCTGTTTTTATCGCTGGACTGCTTATTTTTCTTTTCAGTTTTCTGCAAGCCCCTTTTTTCTCCTCTTTGACAACCTCTGCCGCTCAGGCGGCGGAAACCAAGGAAATTCCGACCAAGGGAATGGTCACAATGGTGGATTTGGGAGCCAAAAAATGCGTTCCATGCAAAATGATGGCGCCCATCATGGAAAAAGTGGAAAAAGACTATCAGGGAAAAGCCGTCATTCATTTCTATGATGTCTGGGAAGATCGAGAACCGGCTACACGATTCGGCATTCAGGGCATTCCCACCCAGATTTTCTTCGACAAGGACACCAAGGAAGTTTATCGGCATGTAGGATTTTTGAGCGAAGAAGCCATTGTCAGCCAACTTACCAAAATGGGCGTGAATTAAACCATATCCCGGGGAAAATCATGATCGAATCTTTTTTTCTGACAGTGAACCAGTGGATGACCGCCGATGGCCACACATTAGCCTTGCTGGGATGTTTTTTGTGGGGAATGGTGAGCGTGCTCTTCAGCCCCTGCCACCTGGCCTCCATTCCGCTGATGGTCGCATATATCGGTGGACAGAGGGAGCAGCCCAGACCCATGCAGGCTATGCAATACTCGATTATATTCACCACCGGGTTATTTATCAGCATTACCGCAATCGGCATTACCTGCGCAATTTTGGGCCGCATGCTGGGCGATGTTGGCAATTACTGGCAGATGATTGTGGGAGTCGTGCTGGTCTGGGTCAGCCTAGGCATGTTCGGGGTCAAAGGATGCTCGATGGGCGGTAGTTTTCTCCATCGCATGAAATTCAAGGGACTCTGGGGTGCTCTGGGCCTGGGCGTGGCTTATGGCACGCTTTCCGGCTCTTGCACATTCGGCTTTATTGCGCCGATTCTGGCAGTCATTACGGTTCAGCAACAGATTGCCAGCGGAATTTTGATGATATTGCTGTTTGCCGTCGGACACTGCATTCCCATTGTTATCGCCGGAAGCTCGACAGCGCTGGTACGCCGTATTCTGGAAAACAGCGCCTGGCAGGGCGCGGGAAACTGGTTCCGGAAAAGCGCCGGCGCCATGATCGGCATTCTCGGACTGTATTTTATCTTAACGCCGCTGGTTTCATAACGGAAGGGAGCTTCTTGTATGGAGCCCGTCTCCTGACTTCCGTTATCCGCCATCCGGATGCTTTCACAACAAACGCCGTAAAATGGAGGCCACATGTCAGCCATCAAAAAACTCTCATTTCTGGATCGTTTTCTCACCGTGTGGATTTTTCTGGCTATGTTCCTGGGAGTGTTCTGGGGATATCTGTTTCCGGGGGTCAGAGATGTCATCAACATGTTTCAGGCTGGAACCACCAACATCCCCATTGCTGTGGGTCTGATCCTGATGATGTACCCGCCGCTGGCCAAGGTCAAGTACGAGGAGTTGAAAGAAGTCTTTAAAAACGGGAGGGTACTGCTGCTCTCCCTGGTTCAGAATTGGATCATCGGCCCGATTCTGATGTTTTTTCTGGCCATCGCTTTTTTATCCGGCCATCAGGAATATATGGTGGGCCTGATTCTGATCGGTCTTGCCCGCTGCATCGCCATGGTAATCGTCTGGAACGAGCTGGCATCCGGGGATACGGAATACTGCGCGGGCCTGGTGGCTTTTAATTCCATTTTTCAGGTCCTGTTTTTCTCCGTGTACGCATGGGTGTTCATCACGGTTCTACCCGAATGGCTGGGGCTTAAAGGCATGGTCGTCAATATCTCTATCGGTCAAATTGCCGAAAGCGTATTTATTTATCTCGGAATTCCCTTTATCGCCGGAATGATTACCCGCTGGATCGGAATAAAGACAAAGGGCAAAAAATGGTATGAAGAGCGATTCATCCCTAAAATCAGCCCGATCACGCTGATTGCGCTTCTTTTTACCATTCTGGTTATGTTCTCCCTCAAGGGTGAATACATTGTTCAACTGCCGCTGGATGTGATCCGGATCGCCATTCCCCTTTGCATTTATTTTTTCATCATGTTTTTCGTATCCTTTTATCTGTCCATGAAATTCAAGGCAACTTACGAGCAGACCACCACTTTAAGCTTTACAGCCGCATCAAACAATTTTGAACTGGCCATCGCCGTGGCCGTGGCTGTGTTCGGCATCGACTCCGGACAGGCGTTTGCCGCGGTGATCGGCCCGCTGGTGGAAGTGCCGGTATTGATTTCTCTGGTGAATGTGGCGCTCTGGTTCAAGAAAAAGTATTTCCCTTTTACGGTGACCACGCCCACTGGCATCTGCCATTTGACATGCAAGCCGTAGGGCTCAGGAAATTGTCGCATCATGACAAGAGATACCCAATATCATCCGTGGATTCGATCCATCCGACAACTGTTAGTGATTGTACTGGCAGCAGTTGCAATAGCCTTGATTTCAAATCATTTCCGGCCGTCGCCGCTGCAGTTGCTGGGAAACTGGTCGCCAGAAGCACGGCTGACATCCCCATCGGGCCGGCAGATGGCCATTTCCCTGGATGAGGCAAAAAAACTGTTCCAATCCAAGGGCGCGGTGTTCATTGATGCCCGGCCTTTGGAGGAATTCACCAAAGGACATATTAGGGATGCAATCAGTCTTCCATGGCACGAAGCCGAACAGCGGGTGATGGATGCCACCGCAGATATGGCTTATGATGCCATGATCATTACCTACTGCGATGGGGACTCCTGTAACCTAAGCAAGGATCTGTCGCTGTTTCTGGAAAATCTGGGATTTTCAAACGTCCGGATACTGGTTAACGGCTGGACCCTATGGCGGGGAGCCGGGCTGCCAGTTGAGACTGAGAACTAAAGACGTTAAGAAGTTGGGAAGATAAGATGGAACAGACCACTTTGATTCAAGACATCTGCAACTGTGAAAAGCAGATGTCTGAAAACGGGAAGGACTGCAGCACCCGTTCCGCTGAGCATTCCAACGGTTGCTCGCACCATCACTCTCTTTCGGAGAATTCCACAGGAACAAGGCTTCTGATCACCCTTGCCCTGAATTTTATTATTCCGGTGGTACAGGTTATCGGCGGCATTGCGGCTCACAGCATGGCCCTGATTTCCGATGCCACGCATAATTTCAGCGACTTTGCTGCGATTCTGATTTCATACTTCGCCCTTAAAATTGGCAAAAAGGGTGCATCGCTTCAAAACACCTTCGGATACCGAAGAGCTGAGATTCTGGCTGCACTGCTGAATGTGGCGATTCTCTTTGGCGCATCCGCAATCATTGTACATGGGGCGTTGCAACGGCTTCAAAATCCGCAGATTATCTCCGGCGGCCTGGTTGTATGGGTTGCGGCCATCGGCGTTATTGGAAACGGGTTTTCTGCCTGGCTGCTTCATCGGGATGCCAAGGATAGCCTGAATGTGCGCGGAGCATTTCTCCACATGGTGGGAGATATGTTGACATCCGTGGTGGTGGTGCTGAACGGCCTGATTCTGATCTTTAAACCCTGGTACTGGCTGGATCCGCTTTTATCCCTTTTGATCGTGATATTCATCGTGAAGAACTGCTGGACCATTTTAAAGGAGTCCACCACCATTCTCATGAACGCCACCCCAGGACACCTGGACATCCAGACTGTTCAAACGTTTTTGCAGAATTTTCCTGACATTTCAGGCGTTCACTATCTCCATGCCTGGAGCCTGGGATCATCTGGCGTAGCATTTTCCTGTCATGTGGTTGTCAAAGACCAACCCATCAGCCAGACCCAGCAGCTCCGCGAAAAAATCGGCCATGCGCTTTTCCACGAATTTGGCATTGATCACCTGGTCCTGCAATTTGAAACCAGCGCCTGCGGAAACGGGAATCTTTTCTGCGAAGATACCTGCACTGCCGTGAGCTTTGTTGAGCCGCACAAGCATGACAGCGGCCAAACCGCATGGTCTCAAAAAACATGGACCCGGCACGTTGCCCTTGTGGCGCGACTGATACTGGGCGGAGTGTTTATTTATGCAAGCTGGGACAAGATACTTCACCCGGCCGCGTTTGCAGAGGCTGTGTTTAATTATCAGTTACTTCCCTCTCAACTGATTAACCTGATGGCCCTGATACTGCCCTGGCTGGAGCTGATTCTGGGCGTATTACTTTTTTCCGGAATCTGTGTGTCCGGCGCTGTCCTCGGAGTAAACCTCTTAATGGTCATGTTTCTTGCTGCCATTATCTTCAACACGGCCAGGGGCCTGAACATCTCCTGCGGGTGTTTTTCAACCGAAACGACTGCTTCCGGACTCTCCGGGTGGACTGTCTTGCGGGATGTCTTCTTTTTCAGCCTTTCGGCTTATCTTCTTTTTGTGACTGCTCAGACGAATAGACTGAAAGAACGGCCTGAAGGCAGGTAGTTCCAAAGATGTAGCGGTAAATATCATTCATTGCATGAACGATATTTTTTACAGGCATTTTCAGTATTTTAGTATATTCTCCCTTACAATTTTAAAATTATCAGGGGATAAATAATTCGGCATCCTTCATATTGTACTGCGAAAGGGCATAATATGTACTTTCCTTATGCTCCCTCTCCCAGCGGGGGAGGGTTGGGGTGTTCAAAAGTTAAGATTATGCCCGTTTGCAGTATACCTCAAAAGTAGTTGAAACTTTTTTTGATGATACCAAATGGCATTGATCATCTTTTCAGTCGGGGCGGGTTCCGAACCCGCCCCTACTGATAAGGTG
>CAIMCT010000274.1 GCA_903839535.1 uncultured Desulfobacteraceae bacterium | reverse complement strand
GCTGAATAGGATAACGCCTGACACGCAACTGCTTGCATATCTGAACGGCTCAGTCCCAAATAAAAAAAATGAACGGTTCATTATAACAGCGAATGCACAAAACCATGACACTGAGAGAGCTTGTCACAGCTTATGATTCTGACGGCTTCTTCCTTGCTATAGCGAGAAATGATTATGCTTTATGTGAACCGGATTTTCTTTTTTTTGATGATGATAGGGATAAAAAATACGGGGCCACAGAAATGCGGAAGCTCAAGAACACCGACTATATCGATACTGAGGTATTTGAAGAAGCGGAATATGCCAGTGACTGGATCATAACAGATATAAATAATAGCATTTACAGGATAAAATTGTTCTTTTGAATGAGACTAATCCTAACCACATTTAAGCATGACGTCACTATGTCCAAAGACGATCGGTGATGCCGTAGACCGGATCATCAATACCATGAGTGAGAAAGAAAAAAGCTCAATTCGGAATACTCGATTTAATGAGCTAATGAAGTTTCATTTTTCTCTTGGTAACTTCATCCGCAATGAATTCGGGTTGAATAAAGGTAATGATGCATTAATGAAAGCGTGCGCCCGTTCAAGACATAATGATTTCGATAGGCTGTTCTTCCTTAATGATCCGGATGAAGCGTCCGGATTTATCGTTGAAGAGGTTTGGAAACGGCTTAACATCAAATGAAAAATAAATAATTCGATATTGATAATTATTAACTGACTACCATCTCAGTACTCCATAAAATATTCTGTAATCCACATGTTTTTATGACAGAACCCTTATCGAATAACAGCTCACCGGCTCTTTTGGAGAAAGAAATTAAAACAGCCGGACTTGGAGGAAAACTTTCACTTGAACAAGTGAGTCAGTGGACCAAAATTAGACAGCATTATTTGAAAATACTTAAGAGTGGGAATTTCTGCTTTATTCCGGAAAGGTATGTTTCTGCCTGTATCAAGGCATACAGCAGAGAGATGGGACTTGATGACAACGAAACCCCTGAACGATACAAAAAGGGACTTAAAATACAGGAAACATTCAACAGCGGAAATGTTACTAAAATCAAAAAAGACTTCAGAACCAATAAAAAGTTTTGGAGTAGCAAAATAAATGAGCAAAACTCGGAACGGCTTAAATCCATACTGCCATTAAGCATTGGTATGTTCGTTGGGGTAGTTGGAGCCATCGGATTCAGTTATATAGAAGATAATAATAGAGTTTCCGTTCATCCAGCCCCAACTGTAAACAAAAACAGATCCGTTCGCGTTTCCGTCCTTGCTCCTTCACCCTTGCGTTTTTCAGGTTCTCAGAAATAGCGGAAAAATGACAATTACCCCCGAGCACCACACTCGAAATCAAAGAATTCGATGATCTTGAGTGTGGTGGTTGAAATGATAAACTCACAGCAAACGCAACAAATACTATCTATTTATATGTAAAACCTTTGCAGGCGGAAAACCATTAAAGTATGTCGACGACGCGTGACTGTAGGCTCCAATATTTTCACTGTAGAGTAAATCCCCTATCGCAAGATCTACGGGCAGGAGATTGGCCATGGTTATGGTGTCGAGAGCGTCACAGGTAGGACCATAAACCGCACACATTTTCTCATTGCCCTCTTTGAAGGATTTTAACGGATACTCGCAATGATCAAAGATAATACCTGAAAACGTATGATAGACCCCGTCATTGACATAATAACATCGCTTGCCGTCACGATAGGC
>CAIMCT010000273.1 GCA_903839535.1 uncultured Desulfobacteraceae bacterium | reverse complement strand
GGCGAATACAAGATTCGCCCCTACATTGCCTGACGGCGGCGATGCACGGATAAATGCCTGGCCGAAACGACGATCAATGCATAGAAAAAATCTGATCCAAACAATGGGGTATTCTTTGTTGGAAATCACCTTAGTTTTATCGACCCGCCTTTTCCCATCATTTTCAGTCTATCATTTTTAAGTCTCAAATGAAATCTATAAAACGTCAACTTTTTGGAGGATTACAATGAGCAAACCATTTGAAGTCGGCATGACCCGCGAGTTGAAGATACGCACCCAATCGGAGCAATCCGCCCAGATTTTCTACTCCAATCTTCCGGACGTATTCGCCACACCTTTCCTTGCAGGATTGATGGAGCGAGTTTCAGCCGAATTGATCAATGAGCGCCTGGACGCGGGTGAACAATCCGTGGGGATATCCATGAACCTGAAGCATATCGCTGCAACTCCTCTGGGTATGGAAGTCCGTGTCAAAACCGAAATTTCGGCGGTTGAAGGCAGAAAATTGACTTTTGCTCTCGAAGCCTTCGATGATGTGGAAAAGATTGGAGAAGCCACTCACGAGCGTTTCATCATTCAGGCCGAAAAGTTTAATGCACGGGTAGCGGCTAAAGCTATGAAGACCGCATAGCCAGGGTTAAGAATAATTTCTGGGTGTTGAGATGAAGGAGGGTGAAATAGTGGAATTTTTGGCAAAGGAATCTGAATACACTCCTGAGCAGTATTTAACTCTGGAACGTAAAGCAGAGTACAAGAGTGAATATATTAACGGTTGCATATTCGCCATGGCGGGAGCCAGCCGACAGCATAATCAGATTACCTTCAATATCGCCGGAGAGCTGCGCACTCAACTTAAAGGCCGTGCTGCCTGTATCGCCTATTCAAATGATATGCGTGTCAAGGTATCGGAGACTGGCTTATACTCATATCCCGATGTCGTAGCCACTTGCAACGAACCCAATTTCGAAGATTCGTTTGTAGATACACTATTGAATCCTGCGGTTATCGTTGAAGTGCTGTCGGATTCCACGGAAGCTTATGATAGAGGAGAGAAATTTGCTCATTATCGAAGGCTCTCCTCGTTAGAAGAATACATACTTGTTGCTCAACACAGAATCTGTGTAGAACATTATGTCCGTCAGGGTGAGCTATGGATATTTGCCGAAACAAGTCAATTGGATGGAATTATCCATATAGATTCCATTGGCTGCACTTTACCTTTAAATGAAATTTATGACAAAGTTGAAGGGAGCGAGGGCCGGGCGTTGATATATTGATTGGCTTTTCAATCAATATGTTGATTGGCTTTTCAATCAATATGTTGATTGGCCGGCTCATCTTATCTTCCTTGGGCAACGGTTTTTTTGATCTCTGCAGCAACCTCCATGCTAAGCGCGGCAAGCGTTCTGCTTTGTGCATTCACCAGCTCCGGATAGCCGGGGCCTGAGACTTTTTCCGTAAACAGGGACTGGGTCACAGCAACGATTTTCTGTTTTTTCTGATCTTTAAGGGTCCAGACAGCATTCAGCCATGCGGTTTCTCCAGGCACACCGTCAAAGCGGTTGATGTTCACAACAACCCTGTAGTCCGGCTCCATCAGGAGTTCATTCGTTGAGACGGTTGCGCCTTCCTCGGCCAGAAGAATGCTGAGGTTCTCCGCCAGAATGCGTTTGGCATCATCCTTTAACAACCCCGCCCATTTGTGAAACTCGGAAAAGCCAACCTGATTGTCGTTTGTCCGTGTTGCGATCTGCGGACGTTTCAATATGTCCGGAAGGATTATCGGCCCGACCGAGACGGTGAACCGGGGTTTGAACTCAGGACATGCTTTCGGCCGCTGCATCGGGTTCAAGGTGTAATACTGAGCCGGCTGGCTTTTTAGAAAGCAACCGGAAATGGTTATCAGGCAAAGAACCATCCCGAGCACACTACAATATCTCATTGCATTCATTTTTCCGATCCTTTTCCGGTAACGATTGATTCCGGGTGATTTTCGAGGTATTCCACCAGCACCCGCAGGGAGCGCGCGGCATCCGAAAGTTCTTCCAATGTCTCTTTCATGCGGTATTGCAAGGGAGAATCCGTCTCCAGAACAGCGTTGGATGTGGCCAGCGACTGCTGAGCCTGCTTCAGAGCTGCATTGATCTCGGGGGCTGTCCGGATGCGCAGATCAGTAGTCAACAGTTGGATTTCCTTGACAGCGGTGTTCAGTGAGCGCAGAGCTTCTCCGATTTCCGGAGAGTTGGTAATTCGCCTGGCGCCCTGAAGTGTGTCCTTGAGGTCGTTTCCGATCTGATCCAGTGGTAGTTTATCGAGCTTGGCGATAAACTGACCGATCTTGGAGGCAATCTCCTCAATCTGAGTCGGAAGGGTCGGGATGACGGGATAGTCGCCTTGATAGGTGATGCGTCTGGGCTCTGCATTCGGGAAAAAATCCAGAGACACATATTGCTGCCCTGTGACGATATTACCTGTTTTCAACTGGGCGTACAGTCCTTTTGCAATCAGAAAATCAATGATTTTTTCATGGACTTTCGGGGCTGTATTTTTCTTTAAGTTCAGCCGGCCAGGCTCGATGACGATTAACACCGGTATTTCAAAGGATTTTTTGTTGGCATCGTACTCCAGTTTCAAATCAATCACCTCTCCAATCTGGATGCCCCGAAACTCGACCGGCGCTCCAGGAAAAAGCCCTCTGACTGAAGTGTCGAAATTAAGTAGAAACAGTTTTTTTTCAGCATAGTCTTTTTTTTCAGCAGCATCGCGGTTTGAGTACAAGGTGAAAATAGCCTCTTCCTGGGCTGCTTCTCCGGGGCTTTCATAACTGTTCGGGATGTCGAATGTAATGCCGCCAACCATCAATGAAACAAACGATTCTGTCTGAATACGGATTCCCTGAGTGTCTAATTTCATATCAAAGCCGCTGGCGTTCCAGAATCGCGTGTTTTCATGAACGTACTTGTGGTATGGGGCGTTGACAAAGACCTTGAAGAAGATGCTTGTGCCCTCGGGAGCAAGGTTATAGGCAATGACTTTTCCAACCGGGATTTGCCGGTAATAAACCGGTGCGCCGACTTCGATCGAGCCTTTGCGGTCCGCCTTCAGCATAAAAATGCGACCGGGATCCACAGTTGTGAAAATGGGTGGTTCTTCCAACCCATTGAATTTTAGTACTGGCTCGCCTGGTTTTCCTGGATCAGTGTCGATATAGGCTCCGGAAAGCAGTGTGCCAAGTCCTGACACTCCATAAGCAGCCACCCGGGCGCGTACCACCCAGAATCGTGTATTTTCGGTAAGATATGCCTCCGCACCTTTAACGAACTGAGCTTTCACCGAAACCTGGGAGATATCTTCGGTGAGGGATAATTCCGTGACCTGTCCAACCTCCACATCCTTGAACTTGATCTTGGTTTTACCTGCCTCAAGGCCCTCGGCAGTCTTAAAAATGATGACAACCTCGGGACCTTTTTCAGACAGGGTTTTATAGATCAGCCAGCCGCCAATCAAAGCCGCAACCACGGGGATGAGCCATATCAGGGATAACTGACGCTTGCGGGCCTGGACAACAGGCTCTGAAAAATCAGTGGTGTCTGGCTCAAGCGGGGTATTCACATGCATCTTCGGGCTCCTTTGTATCCCAGATCAAACGGGGGTCAAAACTTATAGCCGCAAACATGGTGATGACCACCACGGCGGCGAAAAACATCACACCTTTTTGGGCCTCTATATTGGCTATGGCACCCATGTGAACCAGGGCAACGAGAATGGTCACCGCAAAAATGTCCACCATTGACCAGCGACCGATGGCTTCGGTGAGTCGATAGAGTCGGGTGCGATCCTTGGGCCGCCAATTGGAGCGGCGCTGCACAGAGATCAAGAGAAATGTCAGGATAAGCAGCTTGAGCAGAGGAACAAAAATACTGGCGACAAAGATAATCAGGGCAAGCGGCCACATCCCTGTGGCAATAAAATAAATGACACCGCTCATGATTGTGTCTGTCTGTACCACTCCCAGGGAGGTGATTTTGGTAATTGGAATCAGGTTGGCCGGGATGTAAAACAGAAAAGCCGCAAGGATAAGCGCCCAGGTGCGCGCAATGCTGTTGCGTTTGCGTGAATGAAGTGTCGCCCCGCATCGTGGGCATTGCCCAAGTGAATCGGCTGCTGTTGTATGTTTTCGAATAAGAAGATGGCAGATCGGGCAGCTCACAAGAGATGCGGTTTTGGCTGTCAATGCTGTTGAAGACATTCGTTTTTCTCCCAATGATCCCAGACCTGGTGAGGGTCAAGGGAAGCCATACAAGCGGCCAGAACAAAAATAAGCGCCATAAAACAGAACAAGGCGACATCCGGGAGTATCTGCGCCATTTTGGCCAGTTTGACCATTGAGATGAGAATCCCGACCATGAAAACCTCCATCATGCTCCAGGGCTGCAACTGCTGCATCCAGCGAAAGACATGAAACATGCCGGGTGCCCGACGCTGGAACTTCAGTGGAAGCAGTATATAGATCAGCGACAGAAGCTGAGTCAGGGGAGCAATGACGGTCGTGAACAATACCAGAACGGCCAGCCATGGCATCCCAGAAGTGTAGAACTGCTGAATTCCGGTCAGCAGGAGCGTGTGCCGTACCTGGCCCTGTATCTTGAAACCGAGAAAAGGAAACGAATTGGCCATAACCAGCAGGATAAGTCCTGTAATCGCCAATACAAGCGTTCGTTCAAGGCTGTTTTGTTTTGGCTTTGCAAGCAATGCTCCGCAGCGACAGCAACTGGCCGTCATTCCCTCGGAAATGACCGGAATTCGATGAAGAAGATCACAGTCGTGGCATGCCATGAAAGAGATTGATTTCATACATTATCCCCGGGTAGTGTTCAAAAATACAAATTCAAAATTAGCCGACGCTCTTGTAGCCGACACAAGGG
>CAIMCT010000272.1 GCA_903839535.1 uncultured Desulfobacteraceae bacterium | reverse complement strand
CTGCAAACGGGCATAATCTGCACTTTCCTTATGCTCCCTCTCCCAGCGGGGGAGGGTTGGGGTGGGGGTCCAAAAGTGCAGATTGTGACAGTTGGCAGTATAACGATTCCCCCCCTTTGAAAAAGGGGGCCCTCCCAGGCTACCCGCATAAGCCGGAACACTTTTACTCTCAAGTACTTACGGGAGCAGTCAACCTGTCTTGGCTTATGTGGGTTGTCCCCCCCAAATGCGTAATTCGGTGCCAGGGCTGCTGTTTTCTCAAAAGCTTGTTTTACAAATTGACAGTTTGACATAAATCGTTGGTTCCAAGTTTACCAGATAAAATGTCAACTTCGTTCAAAATCTTCTCACGGCATCTGCAATTTAATTTCAGCATCCAGGAACATCCCCGTAATCGCGTTCTTGTAATACGAGCAGATGTGTTTTATATGTAGACGCTCATGGCATGGTCTGTGCCGCCCCCATGAATGAAAATCACCAGAAGGCGGTGTGGGCGACCGGCCGGTCGTCCCTACTTGATTCGTGTCATTCGTGGCTTAATAATATTTTCACGGTAATGATTTGACCCCATTCATGGGAGTTTGCATAACCAGAATGCGCATCCTGCATATAGGTAAATTTTTTCCTCCGGTAACCGGTGGAATCGAGAGCTTTCTTGGTGATTTGCTCCCAGCCCTTGAAAGGGCTGGGGTAACGACGGCAGCTCTGGTTCATGACGATATTCGTCATGAACCAGTTCCGGTGTGTCACCGAAACACAACATTATTTCGGGTACCCTGTTATGGGACGCTGTTGTATGTTCCAATCAGCCCGGCGTTTATTTTCGCCATGAGAAAAGCCATTCAGGCATTCCAACCAGATATTCTGCATTTTCATGTTCCAAACACTTCCGCATTCTGGGCGCTGCCATTGTCCATTGCGGGAGCATTGCCCTGGGTCGTTCACTGGCATGCGGATGTTGTTCCTTCCGCTATTGATCGAAGAATGGCCCTGGCCTATCAGCTATATCGCCCCATAGAGAAACTGTTTCTGCGGCGCTCGCAGTCCATTATCGCTACGTCGCAATCCTATCTGAACACCAGCAGCTCGCTGGTTGACTTTAAAGACAAAAGTCATATTATTCCGCTGGGGCTGGACCCGGATCGCCTGAAAAAACCGAATGATGCCAGACTGCGCTGGGCTGAAACCGCGTGGGGGCAGCCTGAGGGAAGAATCCTGGTCATCGGTCGGCTGACGTACTATAAGGGGCACGAAGTCATGTTGGATGCTTCAACCGCCTTGCCGTATGGACGGATTCTGATTGTCGGCGACGGTGAGCGTGAATTTAGTCTTCAAAGGCGAATTCACACCCTCGGCCTCTCAAAAGTGTCGCTGTTGGGATCTTTACCTGAATTGGATCTTCACGCCCTTATTTTTTCCTGTGACTGCTTGTGTTTACCCTCAATTGAAAGGACCGAGGCTTTCGGCCTGGTGCTTCTGGAGGCAATGCGGTACGGAAAACCGGTTGTCGCCAGCAACATTCCAGGCTCCGGTATTGGATGGGTGGTCGAAGACGGTGTCACCGGGTTTCTGGTTCCTCCGGGTGATCCGGTTCTGCTTGCAGGAGCGTTAAGAAAGCTTTTTAGTCTGCCGGAACTGAAATTGTTTATGGGACAATCCGCGTTGGAACGGTTTGGGAAGGTTTTTCAGATTGATCATGTTGCACAGGAGATTATTTTGTTATATAATCAGACTTTGAAGGCGTTGAAGTCAACAACATGATATGGATTGCATCCAGGCGGCAAATGAATGAAAAATAAATTGGCGGTTCTGATTCCAGCCTTAAATGAGGAAAAGAATATTCGGGAAGTGATTCAGGGGGTCAGGAAAGCCATAACTGGTGAAATTGTGGTGATTGATGATGCCAGTTCGGATTCTACGGCAAGGGCTGCGCGCGAAGAAGGCGCCAAGGTGCTGCCACTCCTGCTGTCTCTGGGGGCATGGGGTGCGACGCGCACCGGAATCCGTTACGCCAATAAACATCAATTTGAAATCGCCGTTACCATTGATGCGGATGGTCAGCACCAGCCCGAGTCCATTGCTGAACTCATAGCTCCCATCTTGTCAAATCAGGCAGATGTCGTGATAGGCTCCTGTACGGAACGCGGAAGCATCCCGAGGAAACTGTCGTGGCTGTTTTTTCGTAAGATTACGGGACTGGGTGTTCGGGATTTGACATCAGGGTTTCGCGCCTATAACGCTGCAGCCATATCGCAGTTGATGACATCCGATACGGCCCTTCTGGATTATCAGGATATCGGGATTCTCCTGGCGCTGAGTAAGGCGGGATTTCGGATATTGGAAGTTCCGGTTATGATGTGCCCCCGATCATCCGGGCATTCACGGGTCTTTTCATCCTGGTGGGATGTGTTTCGGTATCTTGTGATCACCCTTATTTTATGCCTTTCCAAAGTGGGTATGCCAGCCGCATCCGGATATCGATCCGAGATTGGATAACACGGTGTTCCCGGCTTCTCAACTGACATCTTTTGGAATAGGCATTGGTGTTGCGCTATCCATCCTTGTTCTGGTTCGAAAAAACCATTTGATGGTAAGCCATGCAGTCTGGTGGCTGGCGGTTGCTGCGGCAAGTATGGCCTTCGGGGCCTATCCGCGATTGATTGACTGGATCGGCGGGGTGTTGGGAATTCATTATCCGCCGACCTTACTGATTGTTATCGGGATGGGTCTTATCCTGATCAAAATGCTAACCATGGACTTGAAACGCTCCGAGCAGGAGCGTAAAATTCGCGCACTCACCCAGCGACTGGCGATTCTGGAAAGTGAAATGTATCCCCGGCCTGATCAGGACGCGGCCGAAAACGCAACATCGTTACCTTAAACCGGAGTTTTTGATAATGAAGAAAGCTGATATGACCCCTAATTTTACCCGACATATATTGTGCATTGGCGCCGGCTATGTGGGCGGACCGACCATGGCGATGATCGCTTATAAATGTCCCCAGTATCGGGTGACCATTGTGGATATCAATCCGAATCGGATTGCTCAGTGGAATTCGGATAGTTTGCCGATTTACGAGCCGGGTCTGGATGAAATTGTTAAAGCAGCGCGTGGCCGGAATCTTTTCTTCAGTACTGACATAGAAAAGGGAATTCAGGAATCGGACATCATTTTTGTCAGTGTAAATACCCCGACCAAAACTTTCGGGGTTGGGGCTGGCATGGCTGCTGATCTTCAGTACTGGGAAAAAACTGCACGGCAGATTCTGAAATGCGCCACTTCCGATAAGATCATTGTTGAAAAGAGCACCCTTCCGGTTCGAACAGCCCAGGCCATGGAACGGATTCTTTTTTCGACTCATAATGGCGTTCGCTTTGAAGTCCTTTCAAATCCCGAGTTTCTGGCGGAAGGCACTGCCATCAAGGATCTGGAGCAGCCGGACCGGATTCTGATTGGTTCCAGGCAAACCGAAAGCGGCCTGAAGGCGCGAAGTGCGCTGGTAGAGGTTTACGCCAACTGGGTTCCCCAGGAGCGGATATTGACCACGGATATCTGGAGCAGCGAGCTGTCCAAACTCGTTGCCAATGCTTTTTTGGCGCAGCGGATATCGTCCATCAACGCCATCGCAGTGCTTTGTGAGAAAACCGAGGCGGATGTGTCCCAGGTAGCCAAAGCTGTCGGCATGGATGCCAGAATCGGCCCTGAATTCCTGAATGCCAGCGTGGGTTTTGGAGGATCATGCTTTAAAAAGGACATTCTTAACCTCGTTTATATTTGCCGACATTACGGATTAAATGAAGTGGCCAAATACTGGGAAAGCGTCATTGAAATCAACGAATACCAGAAATCGCATTTCGTTATGACTATGCTGAATGCCATGTTCAATACGCTGGCGGGAAAAAGAATTGCTCTTTTCGGTTTTGCATTCAAGGCGGATACAGGCGATACACGTGAGAGTCCGGCGTTTTATATCGCCACACGACTGATTGAGGAGCAGGCCGAGCTGGTGATAACCGATCCCGAAGCCTTGGCCAACGCCAGGGCTGATCTTAAAGGGGTTGAAGGAAAAGTTCAGTTTGTAGGAGATCCCTACGAAGCTGCAACTGGAAGCCATGCCATTGCCATCATGACGGAATGGCATCAGTTTCGCGAACTGGATTATGAAAGAATCTATTGTTCCATGGCGAAACCGGCTTTTATTTTTGACGGCAGAAATGTTGTGGATCATTCAAGGCTTTATGAGTTGGGGTTTAACGTATATCCCATCGGAAAGCCAGCCTTAACGCGCCTATAGAACTTCCAGAAAATGATTTTGGGTGCGTTATCGGTCGGGGATGTACGAAAAGTACTATCCCCTCCCTGCTGCCTTCCCAAAATCATTTTCTGAAAGTCTATGCACTTGGGTGCGTTATCGGTCGGGGATGTACGAAAAGTACTATCCCCTCCCTGCTGCCTTCCCAAAATCATTTTCTGAAAGTCTATGCACTTGGGTGCGTTATCGGTCGGGGATGTACGAAAAGTACTAT
>CAIMCT010000271.1 GCA_903839535.1 uncultured Desulfobacteraceae bacterium | reverse complement strand
TCCAGCGCATACCCGAACCATAAAGCCGTTGCTTTACCCGCGTCTGGCAAGCCGTGTCGGTGGCGCCTGAGCGGGTAAGCCAAAAACCAACGCATGCAGATCAGGATGTTGTGTTTTTAAAATGCAGTGTCCCTTGAAATCAATCAAGGGCAATTGAGTAGGTGTCCATCGGGCACTTAGCATACAGATAAGTGTGGCTCCCCCTGCTATCGCAACAAAACCATGTCCTGCAACATCTACTTCGTAGCGTCTTGGCGAACAAAGCTTTTCAGCATCTCGATATGAGGATCTAGCATTGCGCGCCAGCTCTTTTCGATTTCAGGCTTCCATTCGGTTTGAAATTCCCTGACTGTCCGAAGCAAGCTGTCTAACCACAGATCGTACATGTAATCCGGGATTTTCATACCCTGCTGTCCGTGGGTCTTACCAAGCCGGATCAGCTCATTACGCGCTTCTTCAGTCCCCACGGACGCCATGGTCAGGATATAAAGTGATTTTTTGAGAATTCTGGCTTGCCGCTTAATATCCGTATTTATGAATTTCTCCCTCACCTCAGCGGATGATTCCATAAACAGTTCATAAAACCGAGGCAGAAAACCCTCCTTGGAAAGGCAATATTCAAAGCTGTCGTTATATATTTCTAAGGTTTTTTCATCCATTTAATCGGGTATTATTTTGGGGAAAGCAATGGTAAAAGCAGAGCCATGACCGGGCTCAGATGTGACGGAAATACTCCCCTTGAGGGCAGAGGTCATAATGTTGTTGACGATGGAAAGGCCTAGGCCGGTGCCTCCTCGGCCTCGACCAGTGGTAAAAAACGGATCGAAAACCTTGGTTAGGTTTTCGGGGCTGATGCCGATCCCATGATCTCGCACCACCACGACGAATTGGGCTTCGTTATTCTGCTCCCGGTCCGTGACGGTGATGTTCACTATGCCTCCCTTGCCATCTGGGTAAGCGTAGCGCTCGATATTCTGCAGGAAATTCATGATGACCTGGGTCAGATAACCGGGATAACCGAACCATTCCGGATTGCCGGTTATCCCCGAAGTATCGATATCGATGGACAATTTGGCCTGTCGCGCGTTAATCCTGAACAGGCCCACGGCATCTTCCACAAGATCAGGCAGATTTGCCTTTTCCTTTTTTTCAGTAATCTGACCTACCGCAATTTTCTTGAATGTCTCAACCAATTTGTGGGCTCTGAGTACGTTGCTCTTGAGCAAAGAAGATGACTCCAGAATGTCCGCCAATATCTCCCGTGCTTCATTGCTCTCATCGAAAAGAGCCTTGATTTTAGGTAAAGAGAGTCGGCCATTGATTATGCTGATGGCTGTGCTGGCAATCCCCAATGGGGTATTGATTTCATGAGCCACTCCGGCCACCATTTGGGTTAATGCGAGAAGCCTTTCCAATGTCGCCTCGGAACGTAAGGTTTGTTCATGATGTTCCAACTCCTGCTCGCGTAGGCGTTTCTTTTCCAATGATGCCCTTAATCTCGCCCACAGTAGAACAGAATTGAAGGGCTTGGGCAAATAATCATCTGCGCCCATATCAATGCACCGGACGACACTGTGAAGTTCGGTCTGGGCGGAAATCATGATAACCGGAATATTCATCAAATGCTTGTCGGCCTTGATGTGAGCAAGTGTCTCATGACCATCCATTTCCGGCATCATTATATCGAGCAAAACCAGATCAAAAGGTTCATCGTGGAGTTTCTCCAGCGCTACCCTTCCGTTTTCCGCCTGTGCCGTGATATATCCTTGGCGCACCAGACGGCGGGATAGCATATCCCGGTTGGGTTCGCTGTCATCCACGACCAAAATTTTCCCGAGACAGGCATTTAAAGCCCCTTTCTGCGAAGATAATCCGGAGGGGGTAGACCGGAATTGCTCCGAAGTTCCTGAGTTTGATGCGGATTGAAAACTAGCCCCTCCGGTTTCCGGTAAATCGGTTTTAGCTGGAGTTGCAAACATTGCGTCCAATCGGATGACCATTTCCCGTGCTGCCTGGTTAATCCTTTGGAGATCGGGTATGAAATCTTCCCGTCCGGAATTTACCGCTTCCTCCTCGAGTATTTCACTATAGCCAATAATCTGGTTAAGGGGCGTGCGCAAATTGTGGCGTAGGGAGGAACTCACCCGGATATCGATAGTTTTGGAAACCGGGATATCGGCCATTTTGTTTATTTTCCCAGTAATGTTGTAATCTTCAGCAGGAGCCGCGTAAGCTCGATTGGCTTGGTGTCATAGTCGTCGCACCCGGCTTCCAGTGCCTTTTGCCGATCCTCTCCCATAGCATGTGCGGTCAGCGCGATCACGGGTATGTTCCTGGTATCCGGGTGGGCCTTAATTTGTCGCGTCGCTTCCCAGCCGTCCATGATGGGAAGGCTCATATCCATCAGAATCAGATCGGGGTTCAGCGATAGAGCCAATTCCATGCCGTTTTCGCCATCCACCGCCATAAATATTTCGTAGCCTTTCTTCGTCAACCGGCGCGAAAGCATGTCGCGGTTCAATTCGTTATCTTCCACCAATAGTATTCTTGGCATCTTTACCTCCCATGGGGCTAAAGTAATTCTGTCTTTGCAGTTGAAGGGAAATGAGAACGTCGATGTCGTACAATAATTGCTGGCGTTCG
>CAIMCT010000270.1 GCA_903839535.1 uncultured Desulfobacteraceae bacterium | reverse complement strand
GAGGGGGCCGGGGGGAGGGCAAGTAGTTGGCATGACAGCATTTCCCCCCTCCCAACCTCCCCCCGCTGGGGGGAGGGGTCTGAACGCTTACTTCAGCACAGTTTATCAATGATTTCAAAATGGCTGCGTTTACATTTCTCCTGTAGCATCTGAATCTGGGAAAGATAGCTTTCGCGCTTGGTCTCGGACCGTATCCCCATGATATTGTCTTTTACCACATGAACCGTGGCATTGACAGATCCCATGATCAGCTCTGAAGCCACCCGCAGATGGGTAAACAAGGTCTTAGGTACGACAAGTTGAAGCTGGCGTATCCATTCGAAGGCTGAAAAAGATTGTTCAATCACCTTGAAACTGACATCCACCGACCTGTTGAAGGCCTGTTTCATTGCCTCAGGATCACTTTCCTGCCTGGATTTACGAAACAGGAGATAGGCTTCGGCATCTTCTGCGACCAGCTTTTCGGCATCCCGTAACAGTTTTTCGATTTCCTTCTTGAGTACCGATAGATTTTTTTCAAGCTCCGGACGTTCAACAGCCTTTCGGTTTTCAATGAGGGAAACCTTATAAATCATGGCGACTCCCAGGCAAAACGAATAAGCGGCGGCTGCGCCACCTGCCGGCGCCAGTGATGCGCTTTCAAACTGCTTGATAAAATCCATGGCATCCTCGACAAGGTAATTGTTTGATAAATATCGAATTAAAAACGTCCAGCCTGTTTCCAAGTATGGATTCTTGTTATCATATTCGACCATTGGAAGCAACAGGTTCCACAATGGATAAACTTGTAGGTAACCGTTCATTTCGTAACCAAAAAACTCAATGCCGTCTGACGTTTCCGGTTATCTATCTGTTTCACGGCCATTGCAAGTGCTTTTCTGCTGCCGACAAATACGCACAACTGCTTTGCTCTTGTCAAACCGGTATAAATAATATTCCTGAATAACATTTTGAAATGCTGTGTGGCGACAGGAATGATCACAGCATCAAATTCACTGCCCTGTGATTTATGAATTGTAATCCCGTAGGCAAGCGATATTTCAGTCAATTCCTCGCGTTCATAAGCAATGGGAGCCTGCTTTCCGAATTGAATCAGGCATGAGAAGTCTTCCATGTCAATGTTCGTTATCCAGCCGATATCTCCATTGAATACACCCAGGTCATAGTTATTGCGGGTCTGGATAACCCTGTCACCTTCCCGGTAAACCCGCTCACCTACCCTTATCTGCTTCTTCCCCGGTTGTTCGGGATTGACAGCCTGCTGAATGGACTGATTCAGGTTGAGCGTTCCAAGGCTGCCCCGGACTTGGGGGGACAGGATTTGTATCTCGATATCCTTGCCAAAGTATTCAGGAATAGACCTGGTATAGAGCCTAAGAACCATGTCAAGTCCTGTTACGCCACGAAGAAGGGCTGACCATGGATGAATCGACTTGATGATGGATTTCAGTTCCTCAATGTTTCCCTGCGCCTTATGGATATTCATTAAATCGACGTGCTTGAACTTATCAGGAATATTGAATATAGGGGCATGGATTTCTGATGAATCCCTGAATTCCTGTACAAGAAGGTTGTCAATCATCAGGGTATCTTCTTCCCGCTTCATCATCGCGGTGATTTTATCACCTGATTGAACAATCTGTTCCTCTCCAGTAGTGACGGTATGTCTGATAGCCGCCTTTGCTCTTCCTATGAATTGTAATTGTTCCTGGGTTGCTTCATCGGCATCAATAAAAATGCATCCTGCCTTATCTTTCCACAGGCCGGGTTTATGGAACGGAGATTCAATCCTGGGGATCTGCCCTTTATTGATTTGATGGGCAAAGCGGATAATCATGGATTCTTCAGCCTGACGGAATACCTTGGTAAGTCTGAAATTCGGCACACAGGTCGCTTGCAGAAGGTCGTGCAGCACATTGCCTGCACCTACGGACGGCAATTGATCCGGATCGCCAATAAAGAGAACCTGCGCATTCTGGGGGACTGCTTTAAGAAGCGCCGCCGCCAGGTTTATATCCAGCATCGAGCATTCATCAATAATCAGGTAATCAAGTTGAAGCGGGTCATCTTCGCCTTTTTTAAAGCCATTCTTTCCAGGCGCCCATTCGAGCAGACGGTGAATGGTTTTGGCCTCGTATTCGATAACTTCACTCATCCGCTGAGATGCTCGTCCGGTTGGCGCCGCAAGGACAACCCGCATTTGCATGGCTTGTAGAAGTTTTACCAGTACCTTGGTTGTAGTTGTTTTTCCGCAGCCGGGTCCGCCTGTCAGGATGGAAAACGATTTACCTGCCATTCCCGCAACTGATGCTTGCTGTTCATCTGAAAGAACAATGCTTTGGTTCTGGCAATACCGATCGAGCCAATTGTTTATCCGGGTCTGGTCAACAATAACGGGCTGAGCAATCCATTGTTTGATTCTTTTGGCGACGTACTGTTCATCGAAAAATATGGTATTGGAATAATATGCTGAAACTTGTCGCCCTTTTTCATCGGTCAATTCTCTTTTCTTTATCTCATTGGCGGCAATCAGGGACAGCAATATGTTGGTTATTTGATCCGGCGTTCCCGTTTCAAGCAAATCATGGGCGTTCTTGATAATCTGGGATTCAAGTAAATAACAGTGCCCGTTATCCCGCGCGGCAGCCAGGACATGTTTTATGCCGGCTTCAATACGTGGAATCCCATCTTTTTCGAATCCCATGTTAAGTGCAATCTTGTCTGCGGAAAAGAATCCGATTCCGTAGATATCTCGTGCAAGCTGATAAGGATTGCCCGAAACTTTGCTGATTGCATCATTGCCATAGATTTTGAATATCTTGACGGCATAGAGGGTGCTGATACCGTATCCTTGCAGGAATATCATCACATCCCGGATCGCCCTGTGTTCCTGCCAGCTATTTTTAATGTCCGTAAGTTTCTTTTCAGCAATTCCCGGTACTTGCAGAAGATCCTCTATTGTCTCCTCAAAGACCTGCAACGTCCGTTCATGGAAGAACTTGACGATTTTGTGTGCGGTTTTTGGGCCTACATTCTTGATAAGTCCTGAACCAAGATACTTTTCCAGAGCTGCACTGGTTGATGGTTTCTTTTCAATAACCCGTTCCGCTTTGAACTGTTCACCGTGCTTCTGGTGATAACTCCAGGTACCATAGAAATCCATTGAGCTGCCTGCAAAAACCTTGGCTTGATGGATTATAACGGTTACGAGTTTATGCGGTTCGTTAAACGGCGATACTTTAAGGACTGACCATCCATTTTCCGCATTATGGAAGGTGACTCTTTCCACGATTCCGGAGAGGCGATCAAGACTTTCAGTTGGTGGTGCTTGAGGGGATGGTTTCATGTTTAGGTGATTATTTTTCTTTGGCGTTGATGTGAGAAAAGCCAATCATTACCTTTTTATTCCACCAACTGCCCGACTTTGTTTACAACTTTATATTCTACGTCATCAAACTCGTTAAAATGCGCTTTACCGCATTTTATTTTTAATTGTTCCTCTCCAGATAGCTTTGCCAAGTCAACCTGTGGTGTTCCTGTGTCCTTTGTTTCTGCTACAAAATAGATTTTCCTATCATCTTCAAAAACGATTGCCCAGTCCGGATTATAATTGCCTATCGGGGTTGGTATTTTGAACCAATTCGGAAGTTTGAAATAGAATTTTACTTGTTCGCTTGTTTCACAGTCCTTTGCAAACTGACTTTCTGTACCTGAATCCAAAGGTATAAAATTTTCATAGATTGTTTTGGAAGGGTCTGAAACGGTGAATGTAAAGTCATTCAAATAAACTTCAAGTTCCTGTGCTTTAAACAAAGTTACTTTGTATTCAGCATTTCCGATTTTTTGATATTTGATGCCGTTTCCATCAATCATTATATCGTACAGTGTTTTTTTCAGGGCTTGTGAAGCAAGGTCAAGGAAAAGCTGAGGGTTGGTTAAAATATCTCCGATCCTGTTCGACTGGATTAAAATTGCCTGAATGGTGGAACGTGTCAATTCAGTTTTGCTTCGAATATAGCTCAATACATCAGGAATTTTCCATGAATAGCCACCATAGGATGCTACTTTATCTCCTACATAGTTTGTTTCTACGCCTTTATCCGTCATTCCGATAGATACTTTGGTGGAACGAATTGAAGGGGCGTTGATTTTCGGTAAATCTGAAATAGCTTTTGAAGCCTTGTCAATCAAATCCGGTGTATCGTAATCAACGCGATAAATGGTTTTTTGTTTTATTTTTCCCCATATCTCCAGGAATTTCGGGTCTGCATCAAACCCTTTTCGGTATTTGATGGCGGTAGGGTCCATTTTCTTTTTGATTCTATCTTTGAATTCTACGCCGCAATCCTCCTCAATTTCCTGTTGTAATGCTTTGGCGAAATCATCATAAGATTCATTGGCGATTACGGTCAGACGGTTGATGTCACGGTCGTATATTCGTTTCCCTGTCTGGTCAACCGCCAGCCGTAACCCTCTGCCGATTTCCTGCCGCTTTTTAATGTCCGACTTTGTTTCGTTCAGTGTACAAATCTGAAATACATTCGGGTTGTCCCAACCTTCCCGCAGGGCGGAATGTGAGAAAATGAAACGCAAGGGATTACCTATATCCAATAAGGTTTCCTTGTCTTTCATAATGAGATTGTAAGTGTCATCATCAGCTTTTGTCTCGCCTGATGTGTCCCTTAAATTACCTTTTTTGTCCTGGGAGAAATATCCATTATGGATTTTCTCAATCGGAAATTTATTTAGCTCCTTAAATGCCGGTTTTGAAACGTACTCCTGATAGATTTCTTCAAACCATCGGGCGAATTTTCCCTGCTGCGGCTTCCCTGCTTCGTCATATTCCCGATAATTGGCGACTTTATCAATGAAAAACAGGGAAAGTACCTTGATTCCTTTCGGATTCAATCGATTTTCTTTCCCTAAATGGTCTTCTATGGTTTTTCGGATTTGAAATTTCATCACTTCATTATTTAGCCCGCCCTGTCGCTCGCCTTTGTAAAGGACATTCCCGTTGGAGAGTGAAATACACTGGTTTCCGGCATCTATTTCTTCGATAATATAACCTTGGGCATACACTTCTCTCCGGTTGGATTTTAGATAAAGATCGTCCCCTACTTTCACGATAAACACCTTTTTCTTAACGGCTATTTTGTCATTGATATGGATTGAAACTTTGGCGGTTATTCTGGTTTTCATTGCGGTAATTGCATCAAGTGACACAAAAGCGTCATTTAAAGCATTCTCTTCAATAACAGAGTCAACCTCGATCTGCTTTACCAAACCCAAATCATAAGCTTTTACCGGATTCAGACTGTAAGTTAAATTGTATCGCTTACGGTGAGTCGCCGAATAACGCAGAGAGCAAAGCGGATTAAGATTGTCAATAGCCGCAGTGCGCTTTTCGGTTTCCATATTCTGTGGTTCATCTACTATCACTATTGGACGGATGGATTGAATAAAGGTTACAGGTTTATGACCGTTCAGCTTGTCGTTGGGCTTGTTGATGATGTTTTCGTCTTTGGCGAACGAATCAATGTTGATGACCAGAATCTGAATGGTGTTCCCTGTGGCGAACCCTCTTAATGAAGAAACTTTGCTGCTATCATATACCTGAAAGCTGACAGGCGCATTATCGTACAAATTTTGAAAATGCTCATGGGTGATTTCCAGGTTTTTTAATACACCTTCACGAATGGCTACCGAAGGAACAACGATGACAAACTTTTTGAAACCGTATTGACGGAACAGCTCATAAATTGTTCTCAGATACACATAGGTTTTACCTGTGCCTGTTTCCATTTCCACCGAAAAGTGTTTTCCGTCCAAAGCGGTTGAAGGCTTTATTTCATTCCGTTTCTGAATGCCTTGCAGGTTGGCGAGAATTTGTTCTTCTGATAAAACGAGATTATTCCTAACGCCATTGATAAGGTTCAGACTGTTTTGCTCTTTCAGGTTAAATTCTACAATTGCGTCTTCCATTGGCTGCCCTTCAAACAAGCCAGTAATGGATTTGATGGCGTCTTGCTGAAATGGCAGATTGGCTTCAAAGGTTAGTTTCATGAATTATATCGATTTAAATTCAATGCCCGCATCACGCATTTGCAGGACAGTGTTGGTTTTTAACTGGTCATTACATGCAAAAAGATTGTCTAAGGCAATGACTTTCTGAGGATTTACTTTGAGTACGGCATCAATGATTTCCTGATTGATATTTTCGAGCATCAACACCAACTCATTATTATTTACGCAATAGTAATTGTCTTTATGTTCTAATTTGCTATTTATATCTTTGCCAGATTTGAGCAACAACTCATACACCATATTTTCGGCGGTAGCGGTTTCGGAAACAGGGTTAACAAATAGTTTCATCTGCTTTTCCAACGCCTCAGCATCTTTGCATAGATCACCACGCCATTGTTTAAAATTGCTGTCTGCAAGGACGAAAACTTTGAACCCAAAATCCTGTTTGCAATTCTCGAAATCAATTTTCCCGTTAATTTCCTTGTTTATTTTTTGAATGACTCTGCGGATGCGTTCTTTAGCTATATCTGCTATTGTTTTGTAGCCTGATTTGTAAGCTTCGCTTTTTTCACTACACAATTCCGGAAGTTGGACACAGATAAATCTGCGACTGCCGCCATCTTCTTTGTTTAAATCCATTACGGCGTGGGCGGTAGTGCCGGAACCTGCGAAGAAGTCGAGGCACACATCTTTATTCTCAAGACCCATACGGCATATATCCATTAATAAATTTTTGGGCTTTGGGAAAGACATTGCATCGCATTTGAGAATAGACTTTACTTCTTGAGTTCCAGCCTGATTATTATATTCCTTTGCATCCCAGATTGACTTGTATTTCCTTGTTCTTTCCAAGTCACCACGATTGAGATAATCCTTAACAAAAATATCATATTCATTGCGTCTTTCGATTAAACGGGCAACCAATAAATTTAAATCTTTGCTACACTTTTCTTTACCCCACATCCATCTTCCATCCGAACAATCTGACTTTCTTGGATATACTGGCTCGCTATCATTGCTATCTACTAAGGAAATCTCTTTAGAAACACGATTCACATAAATTGGGAAATACATTTCAGGCCGATCAGACCTTTTTGATGCCGCGCCACGCTGGCGAAGTCCCAATAAACGATAAGGTTCATTTTTATCATCTGTGTATTTATAGTCCGTTTTTTGTTTTTCTGTGAGCGGTGCGCCATTAAGTTTTGCAATATCAACCGATTTTACATACACTATCAAATAGTCATGAACAGACGCAATATAGGTGTCCGATTGTCTTCCGCGCGGGTTGCTTTGTACACTAATTGCGGCCACAAAATTTTCCTCCCCAAACACTTCATTCATCAACAACCGCAAATTATGTATCTCATTATCATCAATGGAAACGAATATCACCCCATCCTGTCGCATCAAATTTTTTGCCAAAAACAAACGGGGATACATCATATTCAGCCAGTTGCTGTGATACTGCCCGTTTTCTTTGCTGTTTTTTTGAAACAGACCATCTTTGATCATGTAACCATCTTTGTCTTTGTCTCCAACACGCTTCTGATATTCCTCTTTACTTTCAGAAAAATTGTCGGGGTAAATAAAGGAATCGTTTCCTGTGTTATAGGGCGGGTCTATGTAAATCATCTTCACCTTGCCAAAATAGCTTTTTTGAAGCACTTTAAGCACTTCTATGTTTTCGCCTTCAATAAAGATATTTTGGGTTTCGTCGAAATTCACCGATTCATCTTTGGCTGGCGCAAGGGTTTTGGTGCTTGCTATTTGCAAAACTTTAAAAGCATCACTTTTTCCTGCCCAGTTCAGCACATAGCGTTCGTTGCTGAAGTTCACATCTTCCCCAAGCGTGGCTTTCAGTTTTTCCCAATCAATTTTTCCTTCGGCAAAGGCTTCAGGCAGCATTGCCTTTAACTGTTTCAGTTTTTCCTCTTGAGGAGTAAGACTTTTTCCGTTCTCAATATTTTCCTTGATATGTTCCACAATATTTCCTTGCTCAAAACTTTCCCAGTCCTGTTATGTCAGGATATCCATTGCGCGCGGTTATAAGTATCAAATAAAAAACGTCCAGGCTGTTTCCAATTATGTGTTCTCGTTATCATATACGCCCATTGGAAGCAACAGGTTCAACAATGATAAACTGTTTTGGGCATCCAAAACCTCGCTATCACTGACTGCTGCACAAAATGTTTTCTGGGGTGTTGTTAATGAATCAGAAAACGTCGTGGTCAAAAAAAGTTGTACGGGGGGTTGTACAAACTGAAATTTTAAAGTATCAGTAAAAAAACGAAAGGGACCATCTGCAGTCTTTTCTTTACAGACTGGAACAATAACCAACTGCCGCTATTGGAGGAAAAATTTGCCCGAACTAAATCCAGAACATGTAAAGGCTGTAATCATCGCAATCAACAATGCTCCATTTTTCAAGCATCTGTCCATGAGTGTCACAGAAATTGGAGTTGGGTGTTCCGTGGTGACACTGGATGTTGGAAATGAACACATGAATCCATTCGGTGGAATTCACGGTGGCGTATATGCGTCGGCGATTGATACTGCCGCTTACTGGTCTGCCTACTGCGATGTTCCAGAGGAAAATGGGTTGATTACCATTGACGTTAAAGTGGACTTCCTGGCACCGGTTTCTGGCAATAAAATCATTATAAACGGGCGGAGAATCAAATCGGGAAAAACCCTGTATCTTACCGAAGCGATGATGTCTGACACAAATGGGACAGTATTGGCTCACGGAACATCCAAACTAATGGTAACCCGTAAACAATCTGTTGTTGATCTTGTCAAATATATCGGTTTAGGCAAACTGCCGCCAAAATTCATAAGGAGATAGCATGTCATACAAAATCCTGGGAATTTCAGGAAGCCCTGTAACAAACGGAAACGTGGATTTTTTTCTGGCATCGATCACGGAAATGGCTGTGGAAAAAGGGCTCGAAACTGAAACAGTCTGCCTTTCGAAAATGGAAATCAAAAACTGTATCCACTGCAATTTCTGCCTTTCCAAACAAAAGGCCGGCAAATACTGCTCGCTTGAAGATGAGGCTCAGCCGATATTCGAAAAGATGGAAGGTGCGGATATCATCGTTTTGGCCAGCCCGGTTTACTTCATGCGGACCAGCGGAATGATGGCCACCTTCATCGACCGCCTTCGTGTTTTTATCTTCGGGAAAATTGCGGGAGGAAAACTGCGAAACAAAATCGGAATAAGCGCCGGTGTTTCCTGGTTGCGGCACGGAGGCATGGAAACAACCCACCTTTCACATCTCTATGCCTTTATGACACTTGACATGATTCCTGCAACAGTTCACTCCTGCATCAGCCCTATGGGAGCCTCAGCCGTCGCCAGCAGTCATGGTGAAGGCAAATTTGACTCATCTGTGCGTATCGGAATACTTGAGGATCAGGCAGGACTTGATTCGGGAAAAGCCATTCTTTCCCGCGCCCTGGAACTGGTAGAGCTGATTCACAAATAAAGAGAACCTGTGCATTCTGGGGGACTGCTTTAAGGAGCACCGCCGCCAAGTTTATATCCAGCATCGAGCATTCATCATTAAATTTCATGTGATGAGCGTCTCATGCTTTTCGATGCAGGAATATCATACCATCCAGGATTGTCCTGTGTTCCTGACAACTATTTTTAATGTCCGTAAGAAACTTCAAGTTCCTGTTGTGATCACCCAAGTTCAAAAGTCGTAACGCCAAACAATCGGTCTGTTGGTAAATCAGGGTATTTTCCTGTGTACATGCGTGCTGTCTCAAACGCAACAATCATATTGTGCCGTTTTGCCAAATCGACTGCCGCTGAATTGACTTCCGGCGTATCAAGGAAAACCGGGGTGCCTTCCGGGACGTATGCCTTCAATGCCAGGAATAGATGTTCCGCAAGCTCGGGACTGTCCGCAAACAATGGCCCTACCTTGTATCCGGAACGACAAATACGCAGTACTCCGTAACCTGCCAGTTTGCAGTTGCGCAAGATGCCGATGGCAGTACCTTGGGGTTGTTCGATCCAACGCTTCAGAAATTGAATGCGATCGTCCGGAAAAAACGGTTTGTCGTATTCGCATATCTCATCAAATGGAATTGTGGACAACCGGACGATTTCTGAATCAGTTGTTAAATCCCCACCACCGGTTCCCTGATAGCGAATATTTCCATAAGCCAATGTAAAACCGGACTTCTTGTAATTGCTCTGTTGAGCGACAACTCCATCAATACCGATGTTACGACCTTTCAGGTACTCAATACCAGCGTTCCATATCTGAATGCCGTATCCCTTGGCGCGATACTCCGGTTTGACAATGTAAAAACCAAGGAAGCCAAAGGAATTGCCATATTTCACGACTGAAACGGTTGCAATAGGCTCATCCCCAAGCAATCCGATAAGGAAACCATTTGGATCTGCAGCATAGAAGCAATCAGCATCGTATAGCCCCGGGTTCCATCCTTCCGCCGCCGCCCAGTCAATTGCAATATCAAGTTCCTGCCGAGTCATCGCTCTGATTGTGTACATGTTGTCTTGTATAATTTTCTTTCAATTCCTTACCATGAAAATACTTTTAAACCATGAAACACACGAAAGACACGAAAATTTTGTATCATTCTTAAATTTCATCGAACGCTCTTGTGCCCGCTAATCACAACTAAAATCGAAAGGATTCCCCCCTTTGAAAAAGGGGGGCCAGGG
>CAIMCT010000269.1 GCA_903839535.1 uncultured Desulfobacteraceae bacterium | reverse complement strand
GATTTTGAAGTGGAGCATTCACAGGAAGTTAAAGACTGGTACAACGGCTATATGTTCGGGAAACAGATTATCTACAATCCTTGGTCGATTCTAAGCTTTTTAAATAGGAAAGAACGTATATTACAGCCGTTCTGGATCGACTCCAGCAGCAATGATCTGGTGCGTGACCTAATTTTAAATGGTCCAATCTCTTTGCGTGAAAGCGTGGAAACTTTATTGCGGGGTGAATCCATCAGCTCGGCTCTGCCTGAAAATATTGTACTTCGGGACTTTGCTGCAACTGAAGAAAACATCTGGAGTTTACTGACTTTCAGCGGTTATCTGAAAGCTATTTTTTCGTATCAGGAAGATGAGACTGCTGTATATCAACTCAGCATTCCCAATCGTGAAGTTTTAATTTTTTATCGTCAAACGATTCGGATCTGGCTCAATAAGCAAATTGGAGATCACCGTCTTCAACAGTTGCTGAAAGCCTTGTTGCGTGAAGATATTAAAAGTTTTGGAGGTTACCTTTCAGATATGGTGGCTGCAATTCTCAGTTATCATGACACATCAGGAAGCGAACCTGAAAGGGTGTATCATGCCTTTGTAATGGGGCTATTTGTAAATCTTGGTTCTCAATATCAGGTACGTTCAAATCGGGAATCCGGTTATGGACGTTATGATGCGATGCTGATTCCAAATGATCCCAGGCGGACCGGATTTGTTTTTGAATTCAAAAAGGTTGATCTTGAAGATAATGAAAGTTCAGAAACAGCCATGAAAAGCGCATTACAACAAATTCAGGACCGGCAATATGCTGTGGAACTAAGACAGGCAGGAGTTCAGAAAATCCTTGGTCTCGGTGTGGTTGTTCGTAAAAAAAAGGTGTGGGTTGAATCAGTGGTGTTATGAAACAAAATTATTTGCTGGAGTACCTCCGGACAACAGTTAATTTGCGTTACCAGCCCTTTCAAGGTGATGACTATTCACACGTTTCTCGCAGCTATAATTTTTACTATGGAGACATTCCGAGTTCCAGAATTTTTCCAGTTCCTGGAAGGATGTCTCAATTTTCCAGCGATGACGACACAGGTTTGCAATCACGTTCGCACTTGCTACTCCCTTGAGCAAATCTGAGCTTATCGCTATGTCGGTATCACCATCACGCGTTTTCTTTTTCGGATACACGCATATTAGTCCTAAAACAAGCGTAATATAAATAGCATTTTTCCATAAAAAGTATTTGTCTCATCTACTCTCAATGTGTTATAATACATAGCTATAAATTAGACAAATACCAGAGAGGAGTATTTCAAGTGCGAAGAGATACGCAAAAAAAATTGACAAACGTAAAAGAAAACTTGAGGAAAAGCTCAAGAAAAGAAATTGGAAAGATCAACCTCGTCCTATGCTTAGTGGTCGCAATATACACTACGGCTTTGACGGTCGCTATAGCGGGCTTTCATGTGGCGGCATCGGGATCATTCACCAGATGGTACAAAGCGTAGGACTGACTGAGGAAATCAACAGCAAACTTGATCTGCTGAAGCGCCATCTGCTCAAGTAATTCCAATGGCAGCCGTTGTTCTTTAAGTTTTTCTAAAGCACCTTTATCAAATTTATAACCTACTTGAGCCAATATCTCTTCATCTGATTTCTCTGCCTTTTGCGTTCATCCTCGGAAGAAATATCACCATCCTTTACGATATTTGGATTGATTTCAGGCTTACCTTGTTCTCCCTTGATATGATTAATCTCATCCTTATGAAGCTGGTTCTCTTGTTTCAACCTGGCATTATCGGAAGCCAGCATCTCTATCAGATTCAATAAGACAGATATGACATGTTTTATATTCGGGTCTTCTATCTTTTGAAGTTCTGGTTGAATACTTTCCAAAATTTTGGTAGCATTTCTCGGTTTCATTTTGAATCAGCTTATACAATCATTGATGATCATAATTTACAAGCATTTTTTTCACTTACCACAACATTTAAGTATGATACATTCATAATTCACCTGAACGGGTACAGACGAACCTATGAGAGGACACAAACTTCTGAATGGAGTAGATGCTTTTTGGCAAAGGCCAGCTATCGTTGGATTGTGGATCGGGCTGCTGGTGTTTTTCAGTGTAGTGGGTGTGTACTACATGGGACGGTTGGAACCCCTGGAATTGGCTGCTTATGACGGGCTGATTCGCTTGTCCGTTTCGGCGCAGGTTTCCCAACCCCGTGTTGCACTGGTGACCATAAGCGAGACCGAAATTCAATCACTGGGGCATTGGCCTCTGTCCGACGCGGACCTCACCCGTGTGCTTGGCGCCCTGATACCATACCGGCCTGTGGCGATCGGGGTGGATATTTACCGGGATGTGTCCGTGCCACCCGGTCACGAAGATCTGACCAGGTTTCTGACAGAAAATTCCAATGTGGTGTTCCCCATGAAATGCCGTACTATCGGCCAAACTGGCATCCAGCCGCCGGCGGTTCTGATGGATACTGACCGGGTGGGGTTTGTGGATATGGTGGTGGACCAGGACGGAATCGTTCGACGCGGACTTCTGTTTATGGATGATGGACAGAACAGTTACTACGCATTGTCCCTGAGACTGGCTCTGAAATTTCTGGCATCGCGTGATGTATTCCCCCAACGCGATCCAATCACTCCGGATTATCTGCGTTTGGGGCCGAACGTGATCCAGCCTTTTCAATCGAATGATGGCGGATACTTCCAGGCTGATGACCGCGGATATCAGTTTTTATTGGATTTTAGTTTCAACTCACGGATGTTTCCCACCGTTTCCCTCACAACGCTTCTGTCCGGAAAAGTCGCCCCGGATGCCTTCCATGACAGGATTGTCCTGATTGGCGTAACAGCAGAAAGCGTCAACGACTATTTCTATACCCCGCTTAGTCAAAGCAAACGCTTTGACCAGGAAATCCCAGGTGTGTGTTTACACGCTTTGGCCGCCCAGCAACTTATTGAAATGGGTATAGGAGAACGCACTCCCATCGGAACCCTGATGTCATGGCAGGAAATTCTATGGAGTCTGATGTGGAGTCTGGCTGGTGGTGTAATGGGCAGTCAGGCGCAGTCTGTCCGGTATGTGGGTCTGACGGGAAGCGCAGGGCTTTTCATCCTGATCGTTTCAGCCTATACTGCTTTAGCCCGTGCGGTATGGATTCCATTAGCACCTCCGGTTTTGGCATGGATTGCGTCAATGGGATGCACTACGGTTTGCATGTTGAGTCTTGAAAAACGTCAACGCAGGCAGTTGATGAAGCTCTTTGCTACGCATGTTTCCCCTGAATTCGCCGAAACCATCTGGCGGGAGCGGAATCAATTTCTGCTACATGGACGGATTTTGCCTCAGAAACTGACCGCTACCGTGATGTTTTCTGATATCGTAGGATTTACATCAACGTCCGAAAGCCTTTCTCCTGAAATCCTGATAAATTGGCTCAATGAACTGATGGCCGTCATGATCCGGATAGTCATCAAGCATCAGGGCGTAACCAACAAGTTTATCGGTGACTCCATTATGGCGGTGTTTGGCGTGCCAGTACCTAGACGATCCGCAGAAGAAATCCGGCAGGATGCCATTAACGCAGTGGCATGTGCTCTGAACATGCAGGATCAACTGGTGCTGCTGAACCAGCAATGGCAGATAGCCGGTCTTCCAACTGTGGTCATGCGGATCGGCATTTATACCGGGGAACTGGTGACCGGAAGTCTGGGTGGCGTTGACCGTATGGAATATACGGTGATTGGCGATACGGTCAATGTGGCATCGCGCCTTGAAAGTTTTGAAAAAACAAATCTGAGTGCCACCCCGCTGCATTGCCCCTGTCGAATCTGCATTGGCGAATCCACAATGAAATGTACCGCAGATATGTTTGAAATGGAGCCTATGGAGCCGGTTCTTTTGAAAGGAAAACTTATACCGATGCCGGTGTATCGGGTGGTTAGAGGAATATCATGTAAGTTCTCAATAACATCGAAAATGGGCGCATAAAGGCGCATCCATCCCTTAAAGCAAAATTAGCAAATCCTGCATTTTGCTTTTTCTTCACACAAGAAATATTTTGGTTGTCAGAGGCTTTTTTTGCCATGAACTATCGTCACGGATACCATGGCTTGCTGTTAGGCAAAAAGAGCCCTCCCATCCACTTCAAACCTTTACAATCTGAGTTTTCTTTTACACCTCTTCCAGCGGGATTGGGCTGAAATAAGGAGTGGAAAACTCAAATCGTTCCCGTTTGAAGTATTCAGGCGACTTCAGCAGACATGGTCTCAAACGGTGCTTATGCTTAGGCTTGAGTTTTCGAAAAAAATTACTTGACTTTTGATATTTTTTTTTAATCTTGTATTTTTAGATAGTTATACATTCTCTTTGTTTATGATATTTTGATTAAACCCGCACATATCATGCAGACACAAAAAAACAGTTTTGCTTAACCTATTGAAAATACATCAGATCATATTTTACATAAAATGTCAAGATATAAAAATCGAAAACTCAAGTATTTATAAGCTCTGTTGTTAAATTGGCAATACTTTTGCAAGTCCAGCGCAGTGGCGAACAGGGATATCCAGCAGCAAACGGCTCAATCAAAGCGTCCAAATCTGATTTCAGCGAGATCAGTATCCGTTGTACGCTTACGTCCGCCCCCGTGCCGACGTTGACGCGAATCTTCAGCTACTGGAAGGCGGTGTCCTCTTGTCCGATGCCTCGTTTTCTTTCCTTCCACCACGGCCTCAACTGGTTTTGAAACAGGTGCTTGCATCAACTCCTCTATGCCAGTAGATATTGTATTGCGCGAGGAGCGGGTTACCTTTGCTATCTGAGACATCCCTCCCCAACCCAGAGCTTTCGCCTCTGCAGCCAAGTACAACCGATACTGTTTTTCATCCAACACTGAGACTAACAGGTCATGTCGTATTTTGATTTGCTCTAATGTGATTGACATGTGTACAACATATACTATTATAGCAAATTGCTCAAGTTATTTTGTAATGCATCCTAATCTTCTTGAATCACTTTTGCGAGAGAGAAAAATGGATAAACTGAGATGAGCAAATATGTTTTTGACACATCTGCACTGCTGGCATATATCGAAAATGAGGAAGGTGCGGAACTGGTCGAAAATCTGCTGATGAAAGCTCTTGAAGGAGCAGAAGATATTTCTATCTCAATTGTGTCGTCTATTGAGATTTTTTATATATCTAAAATGGTTAGACATATCCGAACTGAAGATGCCAAAACTTGTGGACCTATGCGGAAATTACCTATAGTCACAAAATTCAGTTGGATTCTGCTAATTGCAAGAGAAAATGGTATAGAAGGACTACCTGGTCGGGTAGAGTTGGCTTTTTTGCCAGTTTCCGAAATCCCGGCAAT
>CAIMCT010000268.1 GCA_903839535.1 uncultured Desulfobacteraceae bacterium | reverse complement strand
CAGAGTATCACTTCTGAAATACATTGACATGTTTCTGAGGATTGTTTACTGATGAATCATCCCAAAATTTTAACGGGCTGTCAATCAATAAGAAAAATATGATGCGCTATGTCTGACCAGGATCGAAAGACTGGCGGAGTTTCCGAAGAGCTCTGGAATGGCTAAGGCGCATCTTTTCAGCAGCGGGTTTTATTTCCAGAAACTCTGATGCCGTTATATATCATCATTGACAAGCGGGTATGGAGTGGCGTAATGCTTGATCTCGGCATTCTTCTTTGTATGTATCTATAGCGGGGATGATAGGCCAAAATAAAACACCTCCTGGGAATATGGTCAGCCGTAGCGTTTGGTATCCGGTCATTGAATCCCCGCTTCATCATTTCACACCCTTCTTACCATGCAATTGGGTGTAATCGTCTATTCTGGCGCATCTGGGTGTTATTTTCTGGAGATTGTTATACTTGATGTTCAAGTTTTTTTGATAGCGGCGGAAATGAGGGGAGTGGCAGTAGCTGTGTCTGGCAACATACTCAGGACTCCACATTTTGCAGAGCCATTCGTCGTATTGTTGATAGGCCAGCTACTGCCGTATTCTTTTTATCTTCTTGAAGATATAATTGCAATAAAAATCCCATGCAATTTTATATTTTTAACACATCTGGGGGGGATCAAATCTCGTTCTGATAAATAGCCTTCAATTGGGGACAAATCCCAGCGGCCGTCAAAACAACCTGCTGATATTTCATATAAAATTTTAACCATATGATATTAAAGACATTAGCCATAACTATTTTAAATTTATGGTAATATTCCATTTTACACCCCGTATGGGGTTTGTTCCAAAACGTGAAGTATTTGAAGAGACGGGAATTTCAGTCAAAAATATTCGCCAGGACCTCAATTTAGTCAAAATTCATCATCTGTGTAACGGGTAGCGAATCAGCTCTTGTCAGCGAAAATCTTGTAAAGCGATCCGAAAGCCGTATGATTCCTTCCCGCTGATTGAGTCCGCCGTCAAGTAAAACACCTCTCCCTGACTCAATACATTCGATCAGTTGATTTGATACTCTATATCGCTTCCTGACAGTGACATTAACAATAACATACGCTAAGTGAAGCGGATGAAGGAGACCGTCAGGTATATCCCTGTTTTCTCTTTCCCAGTTTTCAAAGACAAACTGACGAGGATTCACCGATGGTTCAACCTCCGAAAATACTGCAGCAGTCAGCGGAGTAATCACTGTAGCAGGAGCGATGAGACATGGAGTCCACGATTTGGGCCGGTCGGCATACAACTCTTCAAAATATCGGCGGGTTGCTTGTTTACTGAACATATACGGCGCTTCATCAGAAGAACTCTTAACGCCATAGTCCCGTTGACTGTTCTTATCGAAGTACGATTGGTCTGAACCGACAATGGTGATGCCTCTCACAGTATCCTTAAAATTCTCTTGTATCTGTTCAATCGTATTGCGAGTACCGTGATAGTTTACTTTCATGCACAGTTGAGCATCAGTTGCTGAGTAAACCCCAGCAGAGCAGACCAAATAAATATCATTTCCCAAAATATTTTTCGCATCTGCTTCAGAAATGGTTCTCGTTAGTACGTCTTGCAGACTCCATGGGACTGTAATGTCACATATGTCAGATGAACACCGATTAATGGGAAGTTCTCCATTTACGTCAAAAGGTGTTTTGTCGATGGCGATAACGGAATATCCATCGCGTAGCGCTATCAGAGCGCAATCGGCTCCGATTCCATTACTTGCTCCTGTGATAATAAATGTGCCCTTCACTGCTCCTGAGGGAATGGTCGCAAGGATGTCATTCCTTTGCTTGGTTATGCCCTTGAAAAAATACTCCCGCAACTCGAAAATAGAGGGTAATTCTGTTTGAAAGGGCCGTATCTGGTGAGTGCTACTGTAGTTCACAATTTCCCTATATCCAGATAAATAAAACGTTAATCATAGGAATTTCCTTTGGATAAATTACTTAGAACATTTGTAAAGACATCAAGTCTTATTGAGCAAAGTGCTTGTCCGTTCGGTATTTAGTGGGTCAGGGTCGGTATCGTCTTGTAAAAGCGAATCTCCGATCTCCGCAATATTATTGCCAATGTCTTCGAGACGTTTGTCTATTAATAACAGGATGTCAATGTTGGCTTTCTGAGTTTTTTCAGCGTTCTCTCCAGATTTGTATATTACATAACCAAGCCAAGCTGTTTCCGATGCAACAGCGAATGTCACTATTGCTATAAGTGCAACCAGAAATGAAATCCTGCTGGTTTTTCTGTTTTGAAGCTCATTACGACCAAAATTATAATTAAAGGTGTCATGGATGAGATTTTCTGTTGGATAGCCAGATTCCCCTGCCTTATATTCATTGATACGATCAGCAAGAGTCTTTAGTTCGCCTTTAATTTCCTTGTCTTTCCAATCTACCGGATAATTTTTCCCATTTTTCAATGCCGTCTTCCTAAACACAGTTATGGTTAATCGTCAGGAGAAAATCAAAGAGGCTCATCTACAGGTTTTCTGTTTATTGTTTTCCTCTATGGTCAGGTTCAACTCCATTCAGTTCATTTCTTTACCTTCCCAGTGGTGCCTTCGACGTTGCCACTGATCGTCGCATTGACCGGATGGATGAAAAAGGAGAACGGCGGGAAAATAAACCAATATGTGAGGCTGGATGTTTCTTCAATGTTGATACGGGTTGCGCCACGCTTACTTGCTTCTGAGCTGAACTCATTCACGGCATTCTCGATGCTTGCGTCTCCTGCCAATGGGAATATCCAGAGAGCATGAAGTGCCCAGGTGTTTGTCTGTTGGTATTCAACCGGTTCGCCACGAATGCCGGCAACTCCGTTAAATTTGTCGGCATGCGTATGTAGGGAACAACCAGACAACCAAAGCGATGAAATGAGTACAAAAAAACAACTCATCAGATGAGATTTCATACTGGATGTATATCTCTCAATCATAAATTGCCTCCTCATAATGGCAGGCGAAAGTCAAAGTGAATACTAAATTGAGGTGATGAAACATGGAATTTTATTTGAATTACAAGAAAATATTAGTATAAAAAAATTAATTTGACAATAACCCAGTTTAAAATATTGAGACAAAAAAACAGATGGATGATTTGACAGCCACCCATACTGACATAAGCATCAGCCTGTGATCGCCCGTCCTGGCGCATCTGGCGAAGCCACATTATCAAATCTCGTTCTGGTAAATTGCCTTGACTTCTCCCGGCTGGACACACAGGTATTTCAATGTTTGCCGTTGCGTACTGTGGTTAAAGCATACCATTAGCGTGGGTAAATCCGCACCAAATGTAACTCTCTGATGATACCCCCAGGTTTTCCGGAGACTATGTGATCCGTAATTCCCTGTCAAATTAATCTGCCGGCACCATCCCTTCACCAGCCTATGGACTGATTGGACACAGAGCTTCCCACCTTTTCTGGATTTGAATAATGGGGTTTCATCTTCGAGTACTTGGGATCCTAGAAGATTTTCAATTGCGGCGACACAAACAGCATTAAGGCTGATTCGTCTTTCCTTCCCGGTTTTCTGCTCAGTCAAGACCAGGTCATCTCCCGGCTTTAAATTCTGAACATGGCCGACATTAATATTCACCAGGTCAGATGCCCGGAGATTTGTATTCACACCAATGATAAATAGAGCATAGTCCCTGAGATTGTTCTTCAGGAGCTTTTTGATGGACTTGATGTCCTTGATTGATTTTATGGGATCGACTTTAGTTTGGCTGTCTTTTACT
>CAIMCT010000267.1 GCA_903839535.1 uncultured Desulfobacteraceae bacterium | reverse complement strand
TCAGGGGGGTGTTGTCTTTCCTTTATATTTTTGCATGATGCCTCTGGGATGATGCAGTTCTGTGATCTTGTAAGGTTTTCGCTTACAGTATCATTGATTGGGGCATCGCGCCAAAAGAGATTTACACTGTCATTTCTCATTGAATATTAAGGTGTTAGAAAAACCCACAACATATAGACTTATGCGATTATTTTGAAACTTACGTTGAAAGGGATTTGCGCCAACTCATATCGCTGAAGGATATCAGTATTTTCGAAAGATTCGTGAAATTGTGCGCAGGAAGAGTGGGGCAGATATTGAACCTGCAAAGCCTTGGAAACGATGTCGGCATTTCTCATTCAACCGCCAGATCATGGATAACACTCCTGGAAGCCAGTTATATCGTTTTTCTGCTTTGGCCATGGCATGCCAATATATCCAAGAGACTCATCAAATCTCCCAAACTGTACTTCTACGACATGGGGTTGGCAGCCTTTCTTCTGGGACTCGAAACCGAGATACATACCAGTCGTGATCCGTTGCGGGGAAACCTGTTTGAAAATATGATGGTGATGGAGGCGTTGAAATATCGCTACAATCTTGGCAAGCGGAGTAATCTCTACTTTTATCGGAGTAGCGATGGAAATGAAGTTGATCTTATAATGGAAAATGGTCGCAACGTTACCGCAATAGAGATTAAGGCCGGAGCTACCATCAACCCGGACTTTTTTAAGGGGCTGCGGAATTTTCAAAAGACGGTCGGAGACCAACTGAGTGTTTTCAGCGGTATTCTTTATGGGGGAAATGAGGTTCAGCAACGAAGTGATGTCCTGATTCACCCTGCAGTGATGTGCGAAGAGCTGTTTAACCAGTTCGAGAAGTTGGTGGCTGAATGAAGACGAGAGAAAGGGAGCAAAGAGGGAGGAGCAAATGATCTGTTGACGATATTATACAAATAAGTTAATTAACGTAACCAATTGGGTTGTCACTTGAAGTGTTAACCCTTTCAATATCCAAGGTCTATCAATGACGACGCTCTCATATACCGAAACGCGGGTCAGGCAATCCGAAGTGCTTCAATTGCTGCTGCTGGATGCGCTGTACGGGCATTCCGGGTCTCAGCACATCATTTTTCAGGGTGGGACCGCGCTACGGTGGGTCTATGGCGGTTCCCGCTTTTCAGAAGACCTGGATTTTGTGACATATCTTCCGCCGGATAAAATTCAATCAATCCTGAAGGCAGTAACAACAAAAGCATCTCGCGCTTGTGTTGCTCAGTTTGGCGCAGGCCAGTCTGTACAGCAAATCAAGGGCAACCGGACAACTGCTTTTAAAACATTTTTCATCTACAGGCCAGATTTACAGCGGGAGCGAATTGCCGTCAAGCTGGAATTCGAATCCCTTCAACAGGACCAAACACCCGGTTTTCAGAAATATGTTTTCAGGGATCTGCCGCAGGTATCGCGGCTTATTACATCGGGACATCTCTTTTTACCCTATTCCAGCACCATTATTCTGGTGGAGACACCGGAGGAAATTCTGACGGATAAAATCAGAGCGCTGTATGAGCGCCAATATATCAAGGGACGGGACATCTTCGATCTCTGGTGGATCGTCAATCAGTTGGGGACTTCCGTCAACTGGCGAATGCTTGAAAATAAATTGTCGATGTATCAGGTTCCCTTTCATCCAGCCCGTGGACTGGATTTTTTCCAGAGAGCAGAATCATTACCAGAGATTGAAAATGCGCTGAAAACCGATCTTCCCCGCTTCATTCCGCCAGATATTCTTTCTGCATACCAGGCGGAAGGATTCAAGCGGTTTAGTGCGACGTTGCAGCAGGTATGCGCTCAGCTTCAGGCGCAGGACCTTTGCCGGATTTATTGGAAATAGTGGCGATGGAAAAATCCACTTTAAGGCGGCTAAAGTTTCTTCCCCGACTATTCCGAATGGAAGATGCGGAAAAACTGGTTCCTCATCCAGCCATGTTTTTATCCCGAGCGCTAAAGAATGGACTGATTCATCGGTTGATGAGAGGCCATTACATCAATTCTTTTCTGTATGGCTTTCCGAGGGTGGAAACCGTCGGCTGCTTTCTCCGTCCACCGGCATATATATCAGGCGAATGGGCATTGAATTATCATGGTGTCAGCCTGCAATCCCCGGTAGTCTGCACTACCATCACATTAAGTTCGGCGGTTGGTAAGTGCAGAAATATCCAGTACCAGGGCGTCACGATTGAATTTTCAAAAATTTCACCTGTCCTTTTTTCCGGATTCATGCGGGTTGATGATTTCTACATCGCAACTCCGGAAAAAGCGGTATTGGATACACTGCATCTAAGAAAATCTCTTCCAGTTGAGGATGAGTTGGAACTGGACAATATCGACATTGAGATGATGAACAAGATAGCTCAAAAATTCCCGCTTTCCGTGGCTCGCAGGCTTGGTCCCTTATTATTTTTCCAGACTGGTATTTTATATTGATTTAATCGCTGTCCCTTCTTAATCCTTGCAGCTCCAGTTCCATGGCCACAAAAGGGTTCCATTTCTTGAGCAAGCGGAAGGGTAATGGGCTATCGCGGGCGATATATTCGTCATAGTAATTGGAACGGGCCTTGATACAGTCTGAATGGTTTAGTTTCAGCCGCGTTATTGTATCATTGATTCCATCTTTGATATTCGACGGCAAATCGTAATTCGGCACCACTTTCATGGTAGTAAGTTGCAGATGGAACCACCCATCAAGAACCTCGAAAGGGTCCAGGATGTCCTCAAAGTCCCGCTTCCTCGAATTCATGACATTGCATACAAGCCGGTAGTTGCTCCACTCGTAAGCATCATTGCGGTGTTTCTTTTTTGGCGCAAAGTGTTCCACAGTCCGACCTCCTGTAACTTGAGGAATGTATATGCAGATGTATGCGCAAATGCCATCGTACAGGCGATATAGATCATCCAGACAGTGCCTCCAGTACTCAGGAAGCGGGATGTCTCCTCTTTCCACTGCTATCAGACCAGGTTTCCGGACTTTTTCATCGAAATCAGGGGGTTCGTTTTGCGGAACAACATGAATCATCGCAGCACTCCCTTCTTTTCAGCATAATACAACCACCTTGGCCAGAAAGGATCAGAATCCTTCAATACCTCCCGCAATTCTCCATGAATTAACATGATCATTTTCGGGTCCATATCGGCACGATCAATTGCATCAAACGCCTTCTGAATGGCTTTTTCTGCTTCCAGGGAACGAGCAGCGGTCAGTCCGAATACATCTGATGTTAGCCATGATGAAACGTCACCGAAGTTCTGCCAGGATGATTTCTCAATCTTCACCTGTCCATCAACTATATTGAACACGGTTAGCGAATCGTACTCTTCGGAAAAGATGGGCTCTACGGATGCCAGAACAAGCGGCGCGTGGGTGCTGCCAATGAACTGAACCTTTAGGGAAGAATTTAGCTTCATTAACACCTTCATCAGGGAAGGAACCAAAACCCGTTGCCATTGCGGATGAAGATGGGATTCCACCTCATCAAAAATAACGGTCAGTCTGTCGATAGGCTTTTTCTGTTTTAGCTTTGCAGCCTCCTTGTTTTCACCGCATAGGTCTATAAGTTTTGTCTTTTATTTAACATCCTGAAAAAATATGTTATAATACCCTCCATTAATAAACTTATGAGGGGGGGAATTTATGACCAAAGCAGATGTCAAACCGAATTTTACCAATCTTGAACCCATAATAAATATTTTACATATTCTTTCCATGTTGGAAAAAGCGTTGAATCGTGTGGCTCGTCGGAATTATCATGATCGAAGTCAATATCCAGAAATTTTTTTCGAAATAGAAACCAG
>CAIMCT010000266.1 GCA_903839535.1 uncultured Desulfobacteraceae bacterium | reverse complement strand
GTCCCCCTGCATGCTCTCACGCAGATACCGGGCAGGGATATAAAGGTCTTCACCACCACTCTCGGGGGAGAGAAAGCCGTAGCCGTCACGATGGAGGGAGATCCGTCCCGTGACAGTAGCCATCCTGTCCACGGTAACATACCGGCATCCCTTCAGTTTCACCAGGTCGCCCATCTCGACGAGGTCTTCAACCAAGTCTTTCAGACGGTGGCGTTCAGCCTTTGATACGCCAAATGCCCCCATGATTTCGCGAAACGGAATAGGCTCTGACGACGCGGCGACTAAATCGAGGACCTTTTTGCGCGGGATTTTCATAACATTGCACTATGAAGGTTAGAGGCAGCCATTGTCAAACAGATTCCCGTCCGTGGGTGCAATCAAAAGTGTGGGTAAGCAAGAATGATTGCCCAAATCTATTAAAATATTAAAATAATATTTCAATAGACTTCTTCATCGATTCAGGATAAATCAACTTGGGATACCATAAGTTTAGGAGGATACCCCATGTCTGATCTTGAACCAGCTTTGGAAGAGCGACTTCAAGCATATCCAATTCTAAGAGAGCGATTCAAAAACCTGCTAGATCTAATTGAAGCCCCTCTGGGCAATCTGGATAAGGCTGATGACGCTGAACAACGTATTATTGAAGAGTTCCGTTGTTTGGGTAATGAAGTCCTTCATGATTGGGCGAAGTCGAAGGAGTCAAAAATGACCGAAGACATCGTAACTAAAGAAGGGACGCTCCCCAACAAAGGTAAAAAAAAACTGCACTGGTACACAACGTTCGGAGAAATAGAAATTTTTGAGACTTCTTTTTTGCTGAAGAATCATTTAGTTCGACCGTTCTCCGCGGCTACGGATATTACGTCCAGAGGCTATTCGCTGACTTTGCAGCGGCGAATTGCTGATTTCGGGGCTGATGACTCTTTTGCAAAAGTCCCCTGGAAATTAAAAGAACACTATGGAATTCATATTCCGCTCCACTCTCCCCGGACTATAACGGAAAAACACGCGGGAATAATTAAAGACATGGAAACGTTAACGGATATTTTACCCCAACACGGCCATGAGTACATCATATCTGAAACCGATGGCAGCTTGATTCCCATTGTCACCATTGCTGACCAAATAACCGCTGAAGACCCTTCTGATGGACGGAAGAGGCGAACTGTTGGCTGGAAAGAAGCCAGGTTGTCTCTTGCTCATCAATTGGGAAATGTTACTCCGATCTTTGAAGCCACCATGGGTAACCCTGATACCACTGGTGATCAGATGCTCAACTGCGCGATTCTTGCTGGCGCGGGAGAAAATAGTAAAATACATGGTGTTGGTGATGGCGCGCCATGGATCGCCGCTCAGGGCAGTAGAGTTTTCTCAGACCAAGGCACGTATCTAGTCGATTTCATGCATCTTAGCGGATATTTGTCCGCGGCTTCCGGAAGCTGCTGCCCTTATGATAGTAATAGTTGGTTAGCTCGACAGAAACAATTGATGAAAGAAAATGAGGTGCAGACAGTGATAAAAGCCCTTGAGCCTTATATCGAAGCTCCATCTATCGTGGACACCAATGCCCCAGTCAGAGCATGTCATCGTTACATGATAAATCGCCTCAATCAATTTAATTACAAGGACGCCTTGGAGGCAAATCTGCCGATAGGTTCCGGTGAAATAGAAAGTGCGCATCGCTATGTCATACAGAAGAGACTGAAGCTTGCAGGGGCTTGGTGGGAGAAGACCAACGCCCAGAACATGCTCGCCTTGAGAGTGTTGCGTGCGAATGGCGGCTGGGATAACTACTGGGCACAAGATTTAAAACTAGCGGCTTGACTTACCCACACTTTTGATTGCACCCCTGGACAGGGTACTAGTGTTTCTATTTATTTTATTATGGTACACTCCATGCCTCATCTGATGATGCCGGTTTTGTCTATGAACGGCTTAAAAAGTCCGTCATCCCCGAATG
>CAIMCT010000265.1 GCA_903839535.1 uncultured Desulfobacteraceae bacterium | reverse complement strand
TTACACCGCCTGTGGAAGATTTGACCATCTTGAAAAAGGTTCGAAGCACGCCTTCGTCGTGGACTAACGCCGTGTAGCGATCACGGGAGTCCAGAGTCGGCAGCATCATGACCGTATTGGCGAAGTTGTCATACTCGTCAATGAGCAGGTAAACGGGGTGGCCAGCTCTTCCCGTAGCGCCCACCAAAGACTCAATGGTGGATAATGCATTATCCTGGTTGACATTGATTCTGGACAAATCAAAGCCTTTGTCCCCATAGTACAGGATAAAGTTCTCGATTCTGGCGTTGATGTGGCTATACAGAGACCGTCTTACGTCAACGGGTGCGCCCGTAGGATCGACGCAGGAGAAGTCCAGACGCAAAACAAAATAGGAATTGCGAGAGGCGGTCGGATGTCGGTTGATCGCCAAATGGTCGAACAGGGCTTCGAAAGCATCTTTGCGGGCAATATCGTAGTAGTTCTCCAGCATGGACAGGAGCAGACTCTTGCCAAAACGTCGGGGACGGATAAAGAGCTGCGATTGCGCCTGTTCCAGCAAGGGGATGGACCGGGTACGGTCGCAGTAAAAATAGCCCTGGGTGACGATTTGTCTGAAATCCGCCATTCCGTAGGGGAATTTGATCATGATTCATATCCTCTTATACTGCAAACGGGCATAATTTCGTGTGTTTCGTGGTTTAAAAGTATTTTCATGGTAAATCAAGATTATCAATTATCATAATTTGCTGAAATATGAAAGGGAATGCCCACCGTCGCTCTTGCCAGAGGCGGCGTGGGACTGATCATCAGCGGCCACACATACATCCGGCAGGAAGGGCAGGCCAGCCCCTGGCAGCTTGGAGTTTACAAGGACGCACTGATTCCAGGGCTTTGCAAAATGACGGAGGCAGTCCATGAGGCCGGTGGTAAAATCGTTATGCAACTGGCGCACGCCGGTAATTTTGCACCCGAAAACTTAACGGGTCAGCCCCCCGTGGTGGCTTCCAATTATGAGGGCCTCAGTCTGAAGCCGCCCAAAGAACTGACTGCCCAGGATATTCAGGATATGGTTGCCGCATTTGCCGATGCGGCCATAAGAGCCAGATCAGCAGGCTTTGACGGGGTTCAAATTCATGCGGCGCATGGGTATCTGCTCAGCCAGTTCCTCTCACCCATATTCAACAGGCGTGGGGATGGCTATGGCGGAAGCATCCAGAATCCCGCCCGTATTCATGTTGAAGTGGTTCACGCCATTCGAAAGGCTGTGGGAAAAGATTTTCCGCTGTTGATCAAAATGAACTGCCGGGACTTTACGGAAAACGGACTTAGCCTGGGGGATTCCCTTATCGCGGGAGAGTTATGGGGCGGCGCTGGTCTGGATGCTATCGAGCCAAGCGGCGGGCTGCTTACCGGAAAAAAGCTCTCCCCAACTGTTACTCCATTCATTCAAAATTCTGTTCACACATCCATCCATCCATATCTTCCCTCAACTGATAAACCCAGAAACGTAAAATTTTCCAGCCCATCCCCATAAGTTGGATATCTCGCCATATATCTTCAATTTTCCGTGAACCGTCATGATTCCGATGAAAACTGGCTCCATCTATACTGCAAACGGGCATAATCTGCACTTTCCTTATGCTCCCTCTCCCAGCGGGGGAGGGTTGGGGTGGGGGTCCAAAAGTGCAGATTGTGACAGTTGGCAGTATACTTCAATGTCAAGATGAAAATCCTGCCGGATCAACGCAAGATCAAGCCTGAGGTTGATCACAGGATGCTGCGGAATAGGAGAAAGACCCTTTTGGATAAGCGCCTGATAAAGTTTTTGTTCCCAGGGGGATTCGTGTGGAAACCATGCCCCCCCTGCATCCATTTTTATTTCATGAACGACACGCGAAGGACGCGCCAGTTTTTCAATATGACGGATACCACAGTGGGATGCCCAATTTCTATTTCCTACAACCTGTAAAACGGCCCGAGCACGACTTACAGCCACATTAAAGAGGTTACCCGTTTCCCGCAAAAAGTTAAGAGATCCCTGCGGCATGTCAGGTCCTGCACATAAACTGAAGAGGATAACATCACGTTCCCCACCCTGGAATCCATGCGAAGTAGAAACCTCCAAATCCACTGCACGAAGAGATTCCCATGACAGGTTTTGGATCTCCTATCACGCCAGCCCGACGTGCGCGAAAAAAAAGCGGTATTGCCGAAAGAATGTCAGACTGGCTGGCCTCATCTATAATTACAAGATCGAAAATGGCAGGCAGCAAAGGAACATGGCTACCGACTGAAAGACTGGTGACTGCCCAGCAGGGAAAGTGTTTGAAAAGCCTGGGCAATTGTTCTTTTAAAACCTTGTAGGCCGAGGCTTGAAGTTCTCCATGTACCATGCCGGTAGAAATATCATCCAATACGGTACGCAGATTGGCAAGCGTTTCTCGATCTTCTCCTATGGCCAGGCCGCCTGTTGAGGCCCGCTGTCTTTCCAACGCGCGGCTGGACAGGTCGAGAATCCGTGTGTGCATATTCTGAATGGTGTCGGATAGTGCAGCATAATCTGGTAATTTTTTAATTTCTGGTTCAAGCGCAAATACCTGCTTTTGAAGCTCACAAAACAAAGCGGCATCATTCAAAAGAGTCATATTCTCTTGCAACGCCATAAATTTCGAAATTGCCATATATTTTAGTGAAAAACTGATCCCATTTTTGTTCCGCTCACCCCACCCCCTAACCCCCTCCCGCAAGGGGAGGGGGGACTTTCACTCCCTTAATCCCTTTCCGCAAGGGGGGTCGGGAGTTTGGACATTTACTCCCCCTCCCCTTGCGGGAGGGGGTGGGGGGGTGATGAAAATCATCCAAAAACTGGTTTTAAATTGATCCCATTTTTATCCTCCATTACATAAACGGAACAAAAATAGGATCAGTTTTTCACTAAAATATATGGCAATTTTCATCAGCCCACCCCC
>CAIMCT010000264.1 GCA_903839535.1 uncultured Desulfobacteraceae bacterium | reverse complement strand
GATCTTCCCATCGCTCGTATCCGCCTTGGCAACACATTCGCCAAGTTCGTTTTTCATACTTTCGTTCGTTGACAACGCATTGATAAATTCCGCAACATGTTTCATTCGAACACCTCCATGATTGATGGTAGTCTCTCGAAAACTCGAAACCTATATCATTAGGCCGTTCTGTGAATTGTGAATTGCATTCTTACCTCCCAGATTCCGGCCCTATATACATATATATATTCGCGCAATGTTACTGTTTGTTAACATTTCACGATTAGCCCTTGACATTTCCAAATGTCGCCCAAAATTTTTTTGGATACCGCTCTCGCGGACACAAATCAATTTTGGGAGGTTTTTTATGCTTAAGAAATGGACGACACATTCCGATTATCTTTCTCATTTGAATCGGGAAATTAGTTTACTTTACCTTCCTGAGAAAAACAGGTTGTTCAAACTTCATCAGAACAGTCTTCTCAAACTGTCCCTCCTCAATCTGGACCCCCTGTTTCCCATCGTCAAACCTTTGTACCCGGAATTTGGCCGCCCTGCCAAGAACCAGTGTGAAATCATCCGATCCCTCATACTCATGGTTGACGTCAAAAAACAATCTATCACAGATTGGGCACTGGAGACAACCCATGATCCAATACTACGCATCCTGTGTGGGTTTCATGAAGATGATGCGCCTGGCATCGCCTCCTATTATGACCTGCTTGCACGGCTTTGGCTCACATCCCGTAAATCGAGAAAACTGAAAGTTCGGAAGTTTCGACGCAAACCATCCAGGAAATATAAAGCCAATGTCAAATTGCCAAACCGCAAGCCGGGTGTTGTGCTCCGCATGGTCACAGGATTCCAATCCGGCAAACTGCCCGACGTTCGGCCGGAAAGAGTACTCCAAGAAATCCTAAAACATGCGGTTGTGGACACTTCTGCCAATTTAGGTCTCTTAGGAAACACTGCATTTATGTCAGTTTCAGCAGATGGCTCTCCTTACTACGCCGGTTCCAGCCCTTATGGAGTCAGAGTCTGTGATTGCAAGTCAAAGGGCATTCATCAATGCGATTGTTCCAGAAAATATGCAGATCCTGATGCTTCCTGGGGTTGGGACAGTTACCGGGAACGATGGTTTTGGGGTGATACTTTGTTTTCAATCACTGCAGCGGATTCACATAACGATTTGCCCATTTACCTGCATCCCGCACAGGCCAGCCGTCACGACGGGGTATCCTCCGTATTTGCAATCCGTAATGTTCTCAACATGTTTCCTGCTTTCAAGCTTCATAAATTCCTTGCTGACGGCGCCATGGATACTTATGCAATTTATCAGATGCTGATTGGTCTTGGCATACAACCGTTTATTCCTTTACCGGTTAATACGAAATTCCCTACATTGAAGGATTATCCAGAAATAAAGGGGTTCGATGCAAAGGGACGCCCGGTTTGCCAAGCCAACTATTATTGGAATCATTGGGGGTATGAAGTCAAGAAAATGCGACACAAGTTTCGATGTATCTTCATTTCCAGAGGTTTGGAATGCCCCGATAATTTGGCCTGTCTGCAGTGCAATAGCAAGAAATCGTCTTATGGACCTTCTTTTTACCTGAAAACAAATGATGATATCCGGCTCTTTCCGCCTATTCCGAGGAATTCCGACCAATTCAAACAGATATTCAAGCGCCGTTCCGGTGTGGAACGCACATTCAAGCGCATATTTGAAGATTATCAGGTCGAAGCGTATCGCTCTCGAAGTCGTGCCGTCCGGTTTTCACTGGCCATCATGGCTGCCGTTAACATGCATCTTGATGCGTGGATTCAACATCCAGAATTAATCTCTGCTGATACCCAACTCAAATCAGCAGCGGTGTAGTCCATTCCTTATTCATATTTCAAGGTTCGGGTTCCAGGGTGGTTCTGTTTGCCATGCTCATTTTTCTGAGCCGCTACACATTCAACCCCAATTTCATCTGTTTCAGCTTAAAGGTAGCGCTTCTTCTTCACTTGACGTTACTTTTCGAGAGGCTACAGGTAGGTACTATTGAAGAAATCAGTATTTGCATCGTTATGGATATCTAATTGATCAAAATCACATTATGGTTCGCTACGTTATTTCT
>CAIMCT010000263.1 GCA_903839535.1 uncultured Desulfobacteraceae bacterium | reverse complement strand
CCACCCCCACCCCCCGACCCCCTCCCGCAAGGGGAGGGGGAGTAAATGTCCAAACTCCCGCCCTCCCCTTGCGGAAAGGGATTAAGAGTGTGAAAGTCCCCCCTCCCCTTGCGGGAGGGGGTTAGGGGGTGGGGTGAGGGTTCAAAAATGCAAGATTATGCCCGTTTGCAGTATATTAAGTGATATAGGACGGTTCCCAACAAAAAATACCATGAAATACAACGTTGACAGTTCACCGTCAACGAGTTGGTGAGGTAATGTTATATGCCGATTTATGAGTTTTATTGTCAGAGTTGTAATACTTTATTTAATTTTTTTTCCAAAACGATCAACACATCCAAAATACCGTCATGTCCGAAATGCGTGATTCATCAATTATCGCGGCGGATGTCGGCATTTGCTTTCACGGGAAAGGCCCGCGAAGACAGCGGGATGGATGATCTCCCTTTTGATGAGGGCAAAATGGAGCAGGCCATGCAGATGCTTGCAGGCGAAGCTGAAAATATCAACGAGGATGATCCCCGTCAGGCGGCCGATTTAATGCGAAAGCTTACGGACATGACTGGCATGGAACTTGGGCCGGGAATGCAGGAAGCCCTCCGTCGAATGGAAAGCGGCGAAGATCCGGAACAGATTGAATCGGAAATGGGGGATATTCTGAGTGAGGAAGAGCCTTTTCTGCTGTCCGGAAAAAAAGGAAGGGTCGCGGCCGGTAAGCAACAGGCTCCGCTTCGGGATGAAACTTTGTATGATTTGTAAGACTGAAGTCAGGATGCGGTGCAAAGACTGACCTTCTGAACGGTTACGATTTTGATCTCAATGCTTATGAAACCAGAAAGACGAATTAATGAAAACCGAAAACCTGCTATGTCCCAGTTGTGGAGAAAAACTCGTACTGCATAAAACATGACGATCAGCGGTTCTAAGCTGCAGGGGCTGTGGCAAAAGATGTTCGCTGGATAAATTTATTCAGGATATGGATGATGCTTTTGAGGAAGAACTGGGTAACACCAGGTGCGATCGGCTGTGATGCCGGCTCTGTTCAGAAACTTTAAACTCGTTATAGAATATGACGGTACCCGATATTTCGGCTGGCAGCGCCAGGTGGAAAAACCCACCATTCAGGCGGAAATTGAGCGGGTTCTCAGCCTGGTCACCCAGCAGCCCGTCATTCTGAATGGATCAGGCAGAACGGATGCCGGGGTTCATGCCCTGGGACAGGCTGCCAGTTTTCACTGTTATACCCAGTTGACTCCTAAAACCTTCCTGCGTGCTCTAAACGGCCTTCTTCCAATTGACATCGTCGTTCGGGATTGTTGTGAAGTACCGGATGCCTTTCATGCACGATATGATGTTTTGGCCAAAACTTATCATTACCAAATCCTGAATCATCAGATATCTTCTGTAGTGGAACGGCATTTTTCATGGCACATCCAGAAACCGCTGAACGTCAAGGCTATGAGCGAGTCCCTTTGTTGCCTAATTGGAACTCATGATTTCAAAGCATTTGAGGGCATCGGAAGCCCTCGCGCACATACGGTCAGAACGATTCATCTGGCGGAAATCATCAAAAATGGAAATGACCGATTACGGGTTGTCATTCAGGGCGATGGATTTCTGCGGTACATGGTTCGCAACATTGTTGGTACGCTGGTTCGCATCGGAATGGGGAAAAGGCCTTCTGCAGATATGGAGCGCATTTTGCTCTCAGGGGACAGAAATCTGGCCGGCGCGACTGCGCCGGCTCATGGGCTTTTTCTGGTTGAAGTCCAGTATGAAGGAATTATGAATTGTGAATTATGAAATCCTGTCTATCCATTTAGATTATCATTCATTAGGTCTTTTACGCCTTGAAGAACCGTATCAAAGAGAAGCGGGATATCAGCTTCTTCCAGGCAGGAAAAAGCTACCCGAAGATTTTCCGACCCGATGGAAATCAGTCCAACTCCATATTGGTTCAGCAGATGTAGTCTAAGGCTTTCAGCATTGACTGTTTTCAGGCGGATACATAAGAAGTAGCCGGAATTAAAGGGATAGGCCTGCCAGGCATCCTGATATTTGGGGTCCTGAAGCACCGATTTTACGCAGTTTGCCCTGCGTTTGAGGATTTCAAATTTTTCCTGTTTTTCTGAAGGATTGTTCTGATCCTGCATGGACATTAACACTATGGTCTCACTTAAATGAGATGCATTGCTTATGGACCCCCGGACGGCTCCTGCGGTCTTTTTTTCAAGAGCTTCATAAACCGGACGGCTGTCTCCCTCAATGGTGGCCCCGAATGTGATAAAGCCCACCCTAAGACCCCAAACAAAGCTTTCCTTGGTTGCACCATCCAGTTTGATGGCCAGTAGCCGGGGATGTTTTCCGCAAAGGCGGGCGAACAAAGACTCTTTAAGTGTGTCATCCTCGTAAAACAGTCCAAAATAGGCGTCATCCATTACAGCCAGAACCTGAGCGCCGTTTTGGGCTGCTCGCGTTAAAATTTCAACAATCCGGTCGCCCTCGGATTCTGTAATTGTATATCCGGTCGGGTTGTTTGGGAAATTCAGCATCACGACCAGTTTGTTGCGAAGCGCGGCTTCGGCTTTGACCGTCTCTTCAAACGCCTCTATGTTGAATCCTCCGGCTTCCGAAAACAGGGGGTAGGTTTTAAGCCTGGCGCCTTTTCGAACATCCAGAATCAGGCTGTAGTTGCCCCACATCATGTCAGGGAGAATCACTACATCGCCCGGCTCTATCCATACATCCGCAAATACGCTTATGGCATGGGTGATCCCGTTGGTGACTACCGGAAGACTGATAGCCTTCCCCTGTAGGGATGGGTTTTTCTGATAAAGCGATTCCTGCCACAATTTTCTTAATGCCGGTATCCCGAAAGACGGGGCATAAGTCAGTGCGGCCTCCGGCTGGATTCCATGAATGGCGTTCATGACCGATGGTAAAAACATGGTACGGCCTTTTTCAGTGGCGATTCCGATGGTTGCATTGAGTTTATAAGCTTTTTCCCTTGCTTCGGCGCTCTGGCTTAGAATTCCCTTGGGGAAGTAAAGGTTTTTTCCAATGGTGGACAGCATTTCCAGGATGCAGGGACTGCCTTTTTCAATATCCTGATTCAATTGTTCTGCAATCGGGTTCATGACTTAATCTCCATAAAAAATGGTCTAACGGGATTCTGCTCTCGACTTGTCACTTTCTTAAATAATATAGCCCACAATGATCGCCGAATCAACAGAATAGGGGCGGCAGAGTGATTTTATACGGGAAAATGATGGCTGTGTCGTTACTAAACACTTGACAAAGGGATTTCATTCACGCTACGAGAAAAACCAAAAAACAAAATATTTGCGCAATTTCAGGAGTCATAAGCACCAGACTCACGGAGGAAAATATGAGAATAAAATCCCTGTTTTCGATTGAATGGTGGTTTTTTGTCACAGGGGTATTCGTTTTATGGGGATTTACGGCTGGCGTATCTGCTGAAGAGCCATCTAAAATCGAACTGGAATCAGGCGTTTATTATACGGTCAAAAAAGGGGACACCCTCTGGGATATTTCCAACCGGTACTTTAATACTCACTGGATATGGCCTCAGATATGGTGTGAAAACCAGCAGATAATGAATCCTCACCGAATTTTCCCAGGTGATCGTCTAAGGCTGTACCACCAGCTCTTGGATGCCCACCCATCGCCAGAAACGCCTGAACAGATCGTGATACCATCACTTATTCATCAGCCAGTCATTGTAGGGGCGGGTTCCAAACCCGCCCAGCCAGTCATAGAACCCAGTTATTTTGTTTACTCCTCAATTCATCGTATTGGATTTATCAAGGAGCAACTGGTTGAGGCTTCAGGTCGAATTGCCCTGTTTAAAGGGGACAAGAATGTTCAAAAAACAATTTTGGGTCAGGATGAAAGCATCTATGTAACTCCTTCTGAAAACACGATTTTGAAGGTGGGGGATGTTTATGCAGTGTATCGTCCGCCGGTGCCGGTAAAAGATACTGAATCGAAGAAACCTGTCGGGGTTCAGTATTACAAAACGGGGTTGATTAAAATTGTTGAAAGCCGTGAAGGTTTTGCAGTCGCGAAGATTGAGAAAGCGTTTCGTTCCGTTATGGTAAATGATATTCTACTGCCTTATGAGCAGCGATCTTCAAAAATCCAACTGGTTCCCGGCATAGACGATATTGACGGGAAGATTTTTATGTCCGAAGAAAACAGCAGGATATTTGGGAATGACGATGTCGCTTTTATCAACAAAGGGACAGACGATGGGATTCAGATTGGTCAGACTTATGCCATCTACGAGGAATATTCAATTGAAGCCATGATTGACAAAGTTGATTTTGGGTCTCTTCTTGTCCTTCATACTGAAGCTACCACTGCTACGGTTTTGGTTACCCGCTCAGACAGAAATATCCAGACATACGGAAAATTCCGCAGCCCATCTACTTCACGGAATCTTTAGCCTGGCAAAGGCCAAATCATTCCATTAAAAGGGTGCAGAGATGTCGAGATACCAACATTCCAGCATTCCGTCTATGCCTGTTTACAGTATAATTTTTCAAACAATACAATGGAGCTATCTAATATGAAATGCGCATTAATTACCGGTGTTACAGGGCAGGACGGAGCCTATCTGGCGGAATTTCTGCTGGCCAAAGGCTATGAAGTACATGGCATCAAGCGGAGGGCATCTTCTTTCAACACTCGACGGGTGGATCACCTCTACAGGGACCCGCATGAAACCGATGTGCATTTTTCGATGCACTATGGCGATCTTACCGATGCCACCAATTTGATCCGCATTGTTCAGGAAGTTAAGCCGGATGAGATTTATAATTTAGCGGCGCAAAGCCATGTCCAGGTATCGTTTGAAACTCCTGAATATACTGCTAATTCAGACGCTTTGGGCACACTGCGGATTCTGGAGGCAATCAGGATTCTGGGCCTTGAAACCCATACCCGCTTCTATCAGGCATCAACCAGTGAAATGTATGGAAAAGTGCAGGAAATTCCCCAGAAAGAATCCACCCCGTTTTATCCCAGAAGCCCCTATGGCGCCGCCAAGGTCTATGCGTACTGGATAACGGTTAATTATCGCGAGGCATATAACATGTTTGCCTGTAACGGGATTTTGTTCAACCATGAATCCCCTGTGCGCGGTGAAACTTTCGTTACCCGCAAGATTACCCGTGCGGTTGCCAGGATCCGTTTGGGACTTCAGGACCGGCTATATCTTGGCAATCTTAATTCCCAGAGAGACTGGGGATATGCCGGAGACTATGTTGAGGCGATGTGGCTTATGCTTCAGCAACAAACACCGGAGGACTTTGTGATTGCAACCGGCAAGGCACATTCGGTTCGTGAGTTTGTAGAAAAGGCATTTAACGCCATTGGTATCCATCTGCTCTGGAGAGGCTCCGGTATTGAAGAAACCGGTGTGATCGATACGGTCTCCTTTTCTGAAAATTGTAGAAACAGCCTTAAAAAACCGCCCGAGCCTGGCCAGGTTGTTGTCAGTATTGATCCCAGGTACTTCAGGCCTGCAGAAGTGGAATTTCTGCTGGGAGATCCAACAAAGGCCAAAACGGTTCTGGGTTGGAGTCCCAAAATGGATTTTGAAGAACTGATTCGGATCATGGTGGAAAAAGATTTGATGGAAGCTAAAAGGGATTTTCTGGTTGAGAAGGAAGGCTTTCAAATTTACAATCATTTCGAATAACCCGAGGATGGTGTGATGCTCCCAGTACCCCCTTTAACGCTAAATTCGCGGATTTTTGTTGCAGGCCATCGCGGCATGGTGGGATCGGCGATTGTGCGATTCCTGACGGCCAGTGGGCATAAGTGCTTGATCACCAGGACTCACCGCGAACTGGACTTGATGGATCAACAGGCTGTACGCCATTTTTTTCGATCCGAACCCATTGATTATGTCGTTCTTGCCGCCGCAAAAGTCGGCGGGATTCTGGCCAATAATACATATCGGGCGGATTTCATCTATCAGAACCTGATGATTGAATGCAATGTGATCCATGAGGCTTTCAGCGCAGGAGTCCGGCGCCTGCTGTTTCTGGGAAGCTCCTGCATTTATCCAAAAGATGCGCCTCAGCCCATGAAAGAGGAGTATCTTCTTTCCGGTGTTCTTGAACCCACCAACCAGCCTTACGCCATTGCCAAGATTGCTGGAATTGAGCTGTGTCAGTCCTATAATCGCCAGTATGGAACCCGGTTTCGCTGCGTCATGCCTACCAATCTCTATGGTCCGAACGATTCGTATAACCTGAATAATTCCCATGTTCTGCCGGCGCTTATTCGAAAATTTCATCTGGCAAGACTGGTGGAAGAAAGCAACTGGAGTGCAATCCGGAAAGACGAAGCTGTCTTTGGCCCTATTCCGGATTCATTCCGCAATCCTCTGTGCATCCCTTTTCCTTCTGGTGCGGATGTCTCTGAGGGGCGATTCCCAAGTCCTGCCGACTCCAAATCTCCAGTCGTTCAACTGTGGGGAACCGGCGCTGCCCGGCGGGAGTTTCTCCATGTGGATGACATGGCGTCCGGAACGGTATTTATCATGCAACTTGAGGACAGTCTCTATGACCAGGCAACACAGAACGGACAAATTACCCATATCAACATTGGAACCGGCGAGGATTTAACCATTAGAGAGCTGTCGGAAAAAGTTCAGGCAGTGGTTGGGTATTCGGGCAGGGTGGTCTGGGACCGGGCCCAGCCCGATGGTATGCCCCAAAAGCTTCTGAACGTCTCAGTATTGAACAGCATGGGGTGGAAACCAGGGATTGCGCTGTCGGAAGGACTTCTTCAAACCTACCACAATTATCAAAAGCAGGCTGATATTACATGAAAAACACCAAAGTTCTGGAAGGCTTGGAACAGCGCATTCTTCACGGTCTGTCGTGTGAATGGGATGTCGCTTTGCCGGATGTTAATAGAGAACAACGAAAACAGATGATTAAGCCCCTGTTCGCCTTGCGGGATTTTAAGAACAGATTGGGATACTGGTCATCTGAAAAACGGGAAATCGGCCTCAGTCGGCAGTTTGTGATGAATCATTCCTGGAACGATATCCGCGAGGTGCTTCTGCATGAAATGGCTCACCAGTTTGTCTCGGATGTATCAAAAGTGCATCATGAGCCGCCTCATGGCCGTTGCTTTCAGAACGCCTGCAGGATATTGAGGGCCAACCCTATGGCAGCCGGAACATATATTCCCTTCAGTCGGCTGATTTTTCGGGAAACAGAATGCGAAAGCGATAAAATCCGGCTACGGATTCAGAAACTCATGGCGCTGGCTCAAAGCAGCAATCTTTTTGAGGCTGAGGCCGCCATGATTAAGGCTCATGAGTTGATGGCCAAATATGAGATTGAGCAGATCGTTCAAAAAGTACATAGGGACTATTTCAGCATCTTTGTTGGAAAGCCAGCGCTCAGGCATTTCCGGGAGAATTATTCCCTCGCGCACCTCTTGATGGATTATTATTTTGTGAAAGGGATATGGATTGGGGCCTATGTCGTCGAAAAAGGAAAGATGGGCAGTGTTCTTGAAATCAGCGGAACTGCCCAGAATCTTCAGATTGCCAGTTACGTCTTTGATTTTATTCATCAGTTTATTGAATCTGAGTGGAAGATATATAATGCTGACGGTAAATTGAACCGTTATCGGAAAACGGATTTTTCATCGGGAATCTTATCCGGATTCAGATTAAAGCTGGAGCAGGAATCGTCCGTTGGCAGGGGTATTTCTCATAGACTTTCGCCGGTTCCAATTTACGACATCCAGTTGAAACAATATGTCGAGACGCGGTTTCCGCGTGTGAAAACCTTTCGGAGAAAGGGCGGGCGTTGTCATTACGATGTGGTGTCAGATGGAACAGAAATTGGAAAAACCCTGGTGATTCGAAAAGGTATTTCGCAGTCGGCAACCGATATTCCAATCCGATATCTGGAATAAATGGCTCTTATTGATCTGTCGATTCGTCGTTAGCTGGTATCGGCAATTCAATTATTACACGAACTCCGAGTCCTTCCTTCCGGTTCTCGACCCGGATATTGCCGTTATGGGATTCAATGATGTTTTTTACAATACCCAGGCCAAGTCCGGTTCCTTTTTCCTTGGTGGTGAAAAACGGATCCCAGATTCTTTCAAGCAGCTCTTCCGGTACGCCGGGTCCTTCATCTTCGATGCTGATGTTGACGATACTGTTAGCAGATTCGATGCTGACCAGAATTTTTCCGCCTTCCGGCATTGCCTGGATCGCATTCATGAAAATATTCAGAAATGCCTGATACAGCATGTCTGAATCAGCCTGAATTTCGGGTGGATGATGGTCGAAATTCTTCACAATAATGTACCCTTGATCCTGAATTTGAGGGGCGATGAAAACAATGTTTTTTTCTAGAATGTCTTCGAGTCGGCAGGCTGCACGATGTGGAGATCTGGGTTTGGCGAAATTGAGAAAATCCGTGATGATAAGATTGAGTCTGTTAGACTCTTCCACGATGATATCTGGTATGGAATTGGATGGATCAAATTGTGCGACTTTTTTCTTTAACAGTTCCGCAGAGCTTCTGATAATGCCCAAAGGATTCCGTATCTCGTGGGAGATTCCAGCCACCATGCCTCCCAGGGAAAATAGTCGCTCCGACTGAGCCAGTTTTTCCTTTAAACTGAGCTGCTCCTGGGTTCGTTGCTGGATAATGGCTTCACCGCGTTGAACCACAATGACCAGTACGCCAATCAGAATGCTCATGACCACAATGCAGGTGGCGATCACCAGCAATTGAAAGTGGAGTATGGTTTGATAATCCTCCGAGATATCCTGAACGATTTCCACTACCCCCAGAACAGGTCCGGAAATACGCAAAAACTGCCGTTCCGCCCGAATCGGCGCAAAAGTTGTCAATCGGCTTTCCTTGGGAAATCCCATGGGAATTTCCCAAAAATTTCCGCGCTGAACCAGTGTGGATGTCGGTGTTCCGGTAATGGCGTACTCATAGCCGGTTCCCCCCATATTTCTTCGCCCGATAAGTTGTTTATCAAAACTGTAAGAAATGATATTGTTGGTATCGTAGATGTTCACCATGTCCACTTTGAAGCTGTGAAGCGTACTGCGAACAATCGTGTCCATTCTTTCGAATTGATCTGGATTGCTGAGTTCAACTTTTCCAAATTTCAGGACAATCGGAATTATGAACTGCAGAAAAACCTGATGGTTTAGATTTTCAACCAGAACCAGAGCATATTCTTCGCTTTTTTTCAATTGCATCGCCCTTGCCCAGTGAATGTTCAAAAAACTCAGCACAAGCGCGCCAGTAAAAATAACCACGAGGCTGATAATCGTAAAATATTTGACCAGTCTGAACGGTTTAATCTTTTCATTTTCTATCAGGGGCATAAGCGTATTGAGATCGAAACTGTTCCATTGCTCAAGTTGAATGCGGGGTCGCCAGTATTTTCATGCATATATACCACTGAAAAATTATAGGAAACACTGGTTTTAATGTCAAGGTAAACAGTCTCTGAATCAAAAAAAACTTGACTATTTCACGTTTTAAAGGCAATTGATGTCTGGATAGTTTTAGTTATAATAACCACATCGGTATCAGTAACGTCAATTTATCGCCGTATGTTTTCAGTAATGTACAGGGGGGGGGTGTCTCGCTCATCGTTTACCATCTTCCCTGTAATGTCGGCTGAAGCATCCCTGAATATCCATACAATGGACCCATACAGGTTTCACCCCGTAAAATGTTATTTGCAAAAAAAAATCACTTGGTCGGCCTCGATATCGGATCAAAAACGGTTAAGCTGTGTGATGTTTTAGAAACCAGAAAAAAAGGGTATATTCTGAACAAGTTCGGAATGATCACCCTGCCGAACGGTGCGATTGAAGATGGCGTCATCAAAGATCCTGAGACGGTTTCCGAAGCTATCTGCGAACTGTTCAAAGTTCAGAAAATCAGAGAAAAAAATGTGGCCATCTCTATTGGCGGATATTCGGTTATCGTTAAAAAAATTCAGTTGCAAAACATGACGGACGCAGAGCTGCAGGAGACCATTCAATACGAGGCGGAGCAGTATATTCCCTTCGATATTAATGATGTGAATCTGGATTTTCATATTCTGGGAGAAAGCCAGGTTGCCGCCAACAAACTGGACGTGATTCTGGTTGCCGCCAAAAAAGAATTAGTCAGTGAGTACGTCAACCTGATTGAGTTATCGGGTCTGCGGCCATGTGTGGTTGATATTGATGCTTTTGCGCTTCAGAATATCTACGAGATCAATTACGATACCAAAGAAGAGGTTGTTGCGTTAATCGATATCGGCGCCAGCAAGACATCCCTGAATATCGTTAAAGATGGCGTATCTTTGTTCACGAGGGATGTTTCCCTGGGATGCAATCAAATTAATCTTAAAATTTCGAATAAGGTGGTCTGCTCCCTCGAAGATGCCGAAACGATAAAGCTCACTGGAAAATCCAACAAGATAACCCCACAGGAAATTGCAGAAATTGTTACATCGGTCATCGGTGATTGGTGTCTTGAAATCAGGCGAGCTATTGATTTCTTTTATTCAACGTATCCGGATGATCAGATCAGAAAGATTCTGATAAGCGGCGGCGGCGCCAATATAAAAGAATTTCTGCAGATATTGGCATCTGAAACTGCATCAGAAGTTGAAGTCATCAATCCTTTTGGAAATTTTTCCATAGATAAAAGACTTGATCCATCTTTTCTCAAAAAGGTATCCCCTCAGGCTGCAATATGTATGGGCCTTGCCATTCGGAGAATTGATGACAAATGATACGAATCAACCTTCTGCCTTTTCGTAAGGCGCGAAAAAAAGAGAATGTTCGTCAACAGGTCTCTGTTTTTGTTCTTTTGCTGATATTTCTGATTCTGGGCATGTCTTATCTTGCTTCAGCTCTCAGCCGAAAAATTGAGAACCTGGACAGTCGCATCAAAACTTCAACTCAGCAACTGAGCGAACTGACAGTGTTGACCAAAGAAATAGATGATATTAAAAAAAAGCTTGATACCATCAGGAAAAAAACTGCGGTTATAAAAAATCTGGAGCGAAACCGCAAGTCTTCTGTCATACTTCTGGACACTATGACCAGTATGGTTATTCCTGGTCGGATGTGGTTTACCAGCCTTTCCGATATCAGTGAATCCGTGGAAATAAACGGGCTCGCCCTGGATAACAAGACTGTGGCGGATTTCATGATTAAGCTGGAAGGCAGCAAACTGTTTTCCAGTGTCAATCTTAAAACTCTCAAACAGCAGGCCATCAAGGATGTCATTTTAAAAAACTTTGAAATATCGTGCCGGAAAATTGTCACGCCCGAAGCTGACACTTCAGGAAAGGCCGTAAAGAAATGAAATTACCCGATATCTCTCTTGAATCTCTGGATCCGGTGATAGAAAAAATCGCCAAGCTGACCCTGGTTCAACGGATTCTGATATGCGTATTGACGATTTTCCTTCTGTCAGGCGTATTCGGGTATTTCTTTTTTTATCCGCAGTACACCCGGTTGGATGCCATGGATAAACAACTGAATGAGCTTGATAAGCAACTGGCCAGCGCCAAAGCTGCTGCGTCGCAGATTAACAAATTCAGGCAGGAGATGAAAGATGCTGAACAGGATTTCAGTATCACGCGAAATGCATTGCCGGATAAAGAAGAGATTCCGTTGCTCCTGACCAGTGTCTCACAATTTGGTCATGATGCGGGGCTGGAGTTTATCCTTTTTGAACCCAAACCAGAAATTCCCATGGATTTCTATGCTGAAATACCTGTTTCCGTTACAGTGTCTGGAAATTATCACAATGTTGGAATGTTTTTTGATAAGGTCTCAAATCTGAACAGGATTGTTAATATCAAGGATATCAAGATGTTGCAGTCTGCTGTGAAGGATGCCAAGGTGGCTACATCCGCCAAGGATTCAGCCCGGCTGATTACATCTTGTATCGCAGTAACATACAAATTTCTGGAAACACCTGTAGCTCCGGCGACCAAAGACGCCAAGGGGGCCAAAAAACCTGCTGAAAAGAAATAGTTCGTAAAGATAATGAAGAGGTTTCAAAACGGATAATCACTTCAAGTTATTCGACAATCCCTTAATAAACGAACAGAAAACGGATATATGATTCAGTTGTCTAAAATTGTGCTGATTTATTGTTTAATAGGCGTGCTTATCGGCTATACAGGATGCAGTAACCCTGAAGCACCGTTAGTCAAGCCGGAGATCGTTCGTAAAAAAATCAATAAAAATACCGGGGAGGTTGTAAAGGCCGAGCCTTCTTCAGTCACGGTTTCAGATAAATCTGGAGCATCGTCCTTGAAGCCGGAGATTGTCCGTAAACAGATTTATGACAAGCCGGAGATTGTTCGTACGCAGATTGATGGCAAGCCAGAGATTGTTCGTAAAAAGATTGATGACAAGCCTGAGGGTGTGAATGCCACGCCAGTTCCTGGCATTGATACTTTGTCTGTTTCACCCCTGAAAAAGCTTCCAGATGTGGGCGTTCGAACAGACTCCATGCCGGGCGTGTCTTCTTCAGAGAAACTGGATCCTTTAATAGGGCAAGTAGTAGTGGCATCCACTTCAGCAGTGGGGGGTTCGTACAATCCTGACGGGAAAATCGACCCATTCTTACCGCTGCTGAGAGATGAGCCACAAAAGGTTCTGCCGGATACCAAGGTAAAAAAAGAAAAACGTGAGCCAACAACTCCCCTTGAACGGGTTGATTTAAGTCAGTTAAAACTGACAGCGATTATTCGAACTCCATCTGGTTTCAAGGCAATGGTTGAAGAAACTACCGGCAAAGGATATATTGTCTCGGTGGGAACCTATATCGGAATACATTCAGGTTCAGTGACGAATATCCTGAAAGATCGAGTTATTGTTGAAGAAGAAGTTGAAGATGCACTGGGCGTTGTTTCCAATCGTAACTCAGAGCTAAAATTCCAGAAACCAACCGGAGAATTGTAGTATGAAGTGTAACTCTTTCAGGCTGTTTCGATTTATCAAGCTGCCTGTTCTGCTGGTATTATGTATTGGGTTTGCTATTGGATGTGCTAAGGATGCGGCTATCCGGCCGGATGCACGGGACATTCAGCAAACAGATGTTTCCAAAAAAATCACGGATATCCAGGTCTCTAAAGAACCCGATGCTGTTGTTGTAAATATTCAGGGCAACGCGATTCTATCCTATACTTCAGTCAAGCAACTTTCCCCTTTAGGCGTTATTTTGTATTTTCCGGAGACATATATTAGTGACATGATTCCGGCATTACCTGTAGATAACAATGTGATCGGTAATATTGTTGTTTCTCAAGTGGGGGATGCGCAGACATCCAAAATCGAAATTGCATTATCACAGGACGTTCCTTATCAGGTGATGCGAGAAGGTAACAGCTTGAAAATTTCGTTTGCCAGGAATGCCTCCGATGCTTCTGCAGATATGACCCGCCAGTCCATCCGGGAAACGTCAATTAGTGAACCTAAGTTGTCTTTGACTGCAGGCAGTGCTACAGGCCCAGCCATAGTAAGCCGGACATACCCGGTTGATTCACGGAAAAAAGGTTCTTCCACAAAAGCCTCTGGCCCCGCATGGGTGAAGCGCATTGAATTTTTCAGCGAATTAAAAGGGAAATCCACAGTCATTATCGGAACCACTCGGCCGGTTGAGTACCGCATGGAAAAGATTTCTCCAACCGCAGTTCAGTTAAGGCTATATCATACCCATATTTCGGATTTCCGCAAACTGCCGCTAATTACCAACCGCTTTGAGAGCGCCATCGACCGGATCCGTCCTTTGCAGACACCAGCCATGAAAGACGATTCCATGGTGGCTTTGGACCTTAGGGAAGCGGTTCCGTATTTTGTAGAGCAGGAAGGCAATGTGATCAAAATTCGATTTGAAGCCTCTTCCATTCCGCCCAAGCCAGATGCGCCGCTGCCAACGACATTCGTTGAAAAAGCCGAGGAGCCGCCAATTTTGTCGTCCCCCGCACAGGGGCGTATATTGCAGTCAAAAACATCCGTTGAAAAAGCCGAGGAGCCGCCGGTAGCCAGGCCGGATTTGACAACTGCTGGAAAGCGTGAAGGTCGTGCGGAGCCTTCAGGAGAAGCCAGGGTTGTTTCAGCAGAGTCCAGGAGATCCGGTGTTTACCGAAGTGATGTCGCCAAGGTTTATACCGGCGAGAAAATGGGGCTTGATTTTTTTGATACGGATATCCGCAACGTCTTTCGTCTTCTCGCAGATTACAGCGGGGAGAATTTTGCCATTGATAAAGATGTTACAGGAAAGGTTACACTGGCATTTGACAAGCCGGTACACTGGGATCAGGTTCTGGATCTGGTTCTAAGGATGAATCAACTGGATAAGATTGAGGAGGGGGGAATTATCCGTATCGCCAGGTTGAAAACGCTGGAGGAGGAAGAAAAAGCCAAACAGCAGTTCTTTGAAGCGGAAAAGAAAGCCAAGGAGCAGAGTCTGGAGCTGGAGCCGGTTGTTACTGAATACATACCGGTGAATTATGCCAAAGCCAAAGAAGAAATGATGCAGCATATCAAGGATATGATTACTCCAGGTCGCAAAGACTGTTCCATTACCGTGGATGATCGGACCAATCAGTTGATTGTTACGGACACCGCCAGCAAGGTCAAGAATATTCGCTCGATTGTTCAGAAACTGGATCGTGTTACACCACAGGTCGTGATTGAGGCCAAAATAGTTGAGGCCAGCACGGATTTTGCGCGAGATTTGGGTGTTATATGGGGGGCGCAGTGGGGAATCCAGAAGAGCGATCCCACCGTCGGGATCGGGCCTCAGCCCGGGTATGACACTCTTGGTGGAACCCATGGATTTGATACAGCGGTGAATTTCCCAACCGGACTTACGAAAGTAGGATCACTTGGATTTAATTTTATGCGGATTCCAGGAACTCCGATTGTCATCAATGCTCAGCTCCAGGCCATGGAAAACAACAAGAAAGGGAAAGTCATATCTTCACCCAAGATAATGACATTGGATAATAAAGAGGCTCATATCGAACAAGGGCTGGAAATCGGGTATTTGTTGCCGGCGACAGGGACATCTACGGTATCAACGGTCCAGTTTAAAGATGCAAAACTGATCCTCAAGGTGACTCCGCACATTACCCAGGATAACCGGATTTCCATGAAGATTGAAATTGAAAAGAAAGATGTTTACAGCTTCATTCAGAATATTCCAACGCTTGCCACGAAAAAAGCAATGACAGAGCTTTTGGTGGATGATGGCGATACTCTGGTTATAGGCGGAATCACCAAGTCAACAGAGGCTGCAGACGACTCAGGCGTTCCCTTGTTGTCAAAAATCCCTGTGTTGGGGTATCTTTTTGGTCAAACAAAAGACGTGAGAACACAGGAAGAGCTTCTGATTTTTATGACTCCCAAAATTGTTCAAATGGAGCAGCGCGAAGCTCGAGTCGATAAGCCAACAAGTTGATACTATTATTTCTTTGCTAAGAATATTGCAATTTCATTTGTCATACATTTACGATTGAGATTAAGGAGTGTTATGAAACGTTCTATTGTTTTGGTTAAGGCTGTTTTACTGATAACTGTCGCATATTGCTGTTATGGGTGCGGTGGCTCCCCGACTGGGATGAATGATAACAAGGGCGGAGCGACGCTGACGCTGACGGCGAATCCCACCAGCGTTAAGGCTGATAGCATATCATTCTCAACGATAACAGCAGTGTTGACCGATGCCGTCGGAAAGCCTGCGTTGCAGGGAACGCAAGTGGATTTTACAACGAGTCTGGGCTTGTTTGCAAACGGTGCTAATCGTTTTCAAACAGTGACAGATGCTACGGGAACCTCGGTTGCTATTTTGTATGCTGGAACGTCTTCAGGCGATGTTAAGGTGCAGTGTTCTGCAGGGGGTCTGGTAACATATGTGATGCTGAATTTCGGCAGCCAAGGCGGAGCAACGCTGAAGCTGACAGTAGATTCCCCAAGCATAAAAGCGGATGGCATATCATTTTCAACGATAACCGCTGTGTTGACAGATAGCGCCGGCGGCCCGCCGAAGCAGAAAACAACGATGGAATTCACGACAAACCTGGGTACTTTTGCAAATGGTTCTACTAGTTTTACAACGCAGACCGATGCTACTGGAACTGCGACTGCTGTCCTGTATGCTGGTACAACGCCTGGAGACGTTAAGGTTCAGTGCTCCGCCGGCGGACTGATTGCGCTAACGTATCTGAAATTTTTAAATGCGACATCGGGGCCAACGGCAAGTATCACCCTTTCCGTATCGAACCCATCGTTAATCGCTGATGGCATTAGTTCATCCGTCATTACCGCCAATTTAAGAGATAAAAACGGCTTAGGTGTCGCTATCGGAACTTCTGCCAGCTTTGTAACGAGCCTTGCTGTATTTTCCAATAGCAAGAGCAGCTATTCCACAACCACAGTTGATGAACAAGGTACGGCGAGGGCAACGCTGATTGCTGGTTTGACGCCGGGTACGGCCACCATCACATGTACTTCAGGAGTTGCTTCAGCAATAATAAAAATTGAAATCAGGTCTTTTTAATTCTGCTGAAAATTTATTCAGACAAACCTGATGCCCTGTTTCAAGGTGATTCTTTCATACTCAAAAAAAAGTGAACAAAATCAAAAAAATTGGCGGAGATATTATGCAAAGGCAAATTACAGCAATTATTGAGCGCCACGGGGACGGGTATGTTTCGCTCTGTCCAGAACTCGATATCGCCAGTCAAGGTGATACAGTAACGGAAGCCCGCGATAACCTTCGGGAGGCTCTAGAGTTATTTTTCGAAATAGCCTCGCCCGAGGAGATTCAGACGCGCTTACATGAGGAAGTGTATGTAACTCGAATGGAGGTGGCCGTTGGGTAAGCTCCGTGTCCTCTCCGGAAAACAAGTCTGCGCCATCCTCGCGTACCACGGCTTCCTTGAGATGCGGCAGCGCGGTAGTCATATCGTGATGCAGAAGCAACTTTATGATACAACGGTCACCGTACCAGTTCCTAACCATACAGAACTGCTTATTGGCACACTTCAATCCATCATCCGCCAGTCAGGTGTGCCGCGAAATGAATTCGAGGCATAGAACATCCAACTGATAGAAATAAAAAACGGCAAAAATCGCCGAACTAGGCACTGGAGGGGACGGCGGGGAGCTGCGGTTGCTGACGGCAGTTATAAGTTCCGCCTCCCATCAGTTTGAGTGTTTAGCCCTTGAATAATCTTTTGGCCTTTTGGAGCTTCAGTTCGGTAAGTGATATCGAATCACAATAGGTGTTGGAATGAAGATGTTAAAAGCGAAAGAACAATACGAAAATCGAATGTCGGCGCGTGGTTTTCAAAGACCTGTGGCCCTAAAAGCCAGAAGGAAGATTATTTATCCTGACAGTGACGGGAAGCCGATGGCGGACAATACCAAACAATTCGATTGGATTGTTAAAATTAAAGAGAATCTGGAGCGGATATTTAATGATAACTCCGATGTTTTTATTGCAGGGGATTTGCTCTGGTATCCGGAAGAGGGAAACAATAAAATACGAATTGCACCGGATGCGATGGTTGTATTTGGCAGACCCAAAGGACATAGGGGGTCATACCGGTTATGGGAAGAAAGCTATATTCCACCGCAGGTTGTATTCGAGATTCTGTCACCGGGGAACAGACGGGCGGAACTGGATGGAAAGTTTCAATTTTATCAGAAATATGGGGTGGAAGAATTCTACATCTATGATCCGGACCGGATTCGTTTGATCGGCTGGATCCGGACCGGTAACATATTGATCCCAATAGCTAACATGAATGGATGGACAAGCCCCTTGCTGAAAATCCGGTTTGAACTTGCATCGGATGATCTTGCCATCTATTGTCCGGATGGAACCAGATTCCTTTCGCTATTTGAGTCGGATCAGATTGCTAAAGCCAACTATCAACGAGCGGAAGCCGAATGTAGGGAAAAAGAAAGGCTTGCTGCCAAACTGCACGAATTGGGGATTGAAATATAAGGTGTCGGTCATCATCAGGCAATAAACAATGGTCAATGTTCGACTCAATTGATGATCGGGTTGAGTGATAACAATGTAGCTGATGAATATGTAGTTAATATGTAGATGCACTGCGTTATCGGGGAATTCCCTGACGGTCGTACCATGACTACATATAAAATGGATAGAATAACCGGACATGCGATTTTTTCATAAATCCTGGGGGTGAACGATGAAGACAAAATCCGTAATCATTTCTGTATTGGCCATCCTTTTCAGTATTGCCTGTGGGATCAAGACAATTTATGCAGGGCCTACGGCTGCCATAACGTTATCAGCCAGCCGGCTATCCGTTCCTGCAGATGGGGTAAGCTCAATTGCGATTACAGCATGCCTAAGTGACAATGCTAATTTTCCGGTTGATATTGATACCAAAGCAACGTTTACTACTACTTTGGGTACTTTCAGGGATCCTACGACATTTATCTTACAAAAAGCCATAACTGAGACAGTCAAGGCTGAGAATCAAGTTCCCCCCTGTTCTAAAATAGTCGTATCTTTAATGTCAGAAAAAACTTCCGGTATCGCTATGATCTCCTGCACTTCGAATGGCGTTACACAATATGTTACTGTTTCGTTTGACGCAACCGGTTCAATTAAATTGACTGCAATACCGCCATGGATTCCATCGGATGGCAAGAGTTCTTCGGGAATTGAGGCAACAGTTATAAATACTGGTGGAATTCCAGTGGCTGTTGGTACGCCTGTTACCTTTACCACAACAAAGGGTCTTCTTTCCAATGGAAAAGATTCTCCAGCAAGAACTATTACTGTTCAAGTGAGCAACGCGGAAGGTACTGTTTCTGTTTCCTTGATTGCAGCGACAGATCCCGGAATTGCTGAAGTCACATGTACATCAAGCGAGATGACCCAGACTGTAACTGTTGCGATGGGGGTAGGCTCAATAGTGCTTACTGCAAGTCCGACATCGCTCCCCGCAGATGGACATAGTTCTTCAGCAATAAAAGCTGTTGTAAATAATTCTGCAGGTATTCCGGTTTCTACGGGTACAAGCGTTACATTTTCAACACAGTTGGGAACTTTCAGTAATGGTCAGCAAACCATTACTATGGGAACAATTGATTCTACCGGAGTTGTAACAGTTTCACTAATTGCAGGAACTACATCTGGCCTGGCTGAAGTTGTCTGTTCATCAGGCGGTCTTACACAATCGGTATCTGTCAGCATAGGCACGTTACCTATTGCATCAATAACACTTGCAGCAAACCCAGGATCAATTCCAGCAGATGGGGTCAGTTCATCGACCATTACAGCAACAGTACTGGATGTATCTGGCGCTTGGTTGAATGAAGATAGTGTTCCAGTTACGTTTACGACGAACTTGGGTCATTTTTCGAGTGGATCCAAAACCATCACTGTATTAACCAAGATGACTTGGTTTGGCAAAGTGGTTGTGTCACTTATAGCCGAAAAAACACCTGGAGTTGCGCTCGTTGTTTGTGAATCAGGGGGAGTGACACAATCTACGAATGTTACGATCGGTTCATCGGCAGATGTTGCATCTATCACACTGTCAGCAAATCCGACTTCGCTTCCGGCAGACGGTGTCAGTTCATCAACCCTTACAGCCACTTTACTGGATATATCGGGTAATCTGCTGATTAAAGATAATATTTTAGTTAAATTTACAATTAAACCGATAGAAGGCAAACCACCGATAGGCCGTTTTTCCAATGGACTCCAAACCATCACTGTAGCAACGATGGGTACTTTCGGAGTATCGGGAAAGGTGCTTGTGTCACTTATAGCAGGACAAACGATAGATGACAGAAGCTCTGGAATTGCCACCATTGTATGTGAATCCGGGAATGTGACACAATCCACGGTTGTGACGATTGGTACATCTGGACAGGTTGCTTCCATCAAACTGTCAGCAAGTCCGACCTCACTTCCAGTAGGTGACAGTTCATCAACCATAACAGCGGAACTTTTAGACACATCTGGCAACCTTATCAATCTGTCTAATGTTCCAGTTACGTTTACAACGAAGCTGGGCCATTTTTCGAATAATAAGCAAACCATCACCGTGACATCGCAGAGTACAACGGCTGTTCCTGGTAAGGTGGTTGTGTCGCTTATAGCCGGAACAACACCCGGAATTGCACTTATCAAGTGTGAATCCGGGGGAGTGACGCAAACTACAAACGTTACGATCGGTTCATCGGCACAAGTTGCCTCCATAACGCTTTCAGCAAGTCCGACCACGCTTCCGTCAGACGGAATCAGTTCTTCAACCATTACAGCATTATTAAAGGATATAACGGGTAGTCCGGTTACCCAGTCTGATATATCAGTTACATTTACGACAACACAGGGTTTGGGTCATTTTTCCAATGGATCAAATACCGTCACTGTGACTACGGCAAACTCCGGCGGTAGTCCAGGCGCGGTTGTTGTTTCATTGATAGCCGGAACAACATCTGGAATTGCACTTATCAAGTGTGAATCCGAGGGAGTGACGCAAACTACAAACGTTACGATCGGCACATCTGGACAAGTTGCTTCTATCACACTGTCAGCAAGTCCGACCTCACTTCCAGCAGATGGCGCCAGTTCTTCAACCTTAACTGCGCAACTTTTAGACACGTCAGGCAACCTTATCAATCTGTCTAATATTCCGGTTACATTTACAACGACGCTGGGCCATTTTTCGAATAATTTGCAAACCATCACCGTGACATCGCAGAGTACAACGGCTGTTCCGGGTAAAGTGGTTGTGTCGCTTATAGCCGGAACAACATCTGGAATTGCATTTATCAAGTGTGAATCCGGGGGAGTGACGCAAACTGCAAACATTACGATCGGTTCATCGGCACAAGTTGCCTCCATAACGCTTTCAGCAAGCCCGACCTCGCTTCCGGCAGACGGAATCAGTTCTTCAACCATTACAGCATTATTAAAGGATATAACGGGTACTCCGATTACCCAGTCTAATATAGCGGTCACGTTTACGACAACACAGGGTTTGGGTCATTTTTCCAATGGATCAAATACCATCACTGTGACTACGGCAAACTCCGTTGGTAGTTCCGGTGCGGTTGTTGTTTCATTGATAGCCGGAACAACACCTGGAACCGCAGTGATTACTTGTGAGTCGGGCGGTGTTACGCAGGCTACGACAATCACTATCGGATCGGTATCGACTCAAGTTGCATCCATAACTCTGACTGCATCGCCATTGTCTTTTCCGGCATCCGATTCGACGTTAACTTCAACAATAACAGCCACGTTATATACAGCTAATGGCCAACCGGTTTCCAGCGGAGTTTTGGTTAGTTTTGCGACAAATCTGGGGTTTTTTTCGAGTAAACAGAAACCCGAAATTGGATATACAAATCCTTCGGGCGTTGCGGTTGCGTATGTGTATTCAGGTGGAGCTGCGGGGACGGCTGAAATCAATGTCAGCGCCGGTGGAATCAACAGATATGTTTATGTGAATTTTACAGGGACAGGGGTGGGCCCGCCAGCATTCATCTCCCTTAGCGCAGCTCATAAGTGGATACCTGCAGATGGATACAGCTATACGGCCATTACTGCTGTCACATTGGATAGTGCTGCGCAGCCTGTTGCAGCGGGTACTGTGGTGAAATTTACTACCACGTCGTTGGGGTTGTTCGAAAATGGAAAAACAACTTATCTGACTGCAACGCCGGATGCTAAGGGAACACTTACTGTGTACCTGAGATCGGCAAGCACCATTGATATTACAGGAGCCGCCAGGATAACCTGCTCATCAGGCAACATCATGCAGTCCATTACGGTGGATATAGTTCGGCTTGAATACGAGACAGAGCCCAATAACGACATGTTGCAGGCTGATGAAATCTGTTTTCGCAACGTGTTTTTAGGTCAGCTTTCTTCACCCTATGAGGAAGACTGGTACACGTTTACTATAGCAGGGCCCAGCCGGATCGGAATCAATTTCATCACAACAGCCGCACCCGCAGACGCAAAGTGTGATTCGGGCACTACGACCGTTGGGACCTGGAAGGTGGATATACGGGATTCGGACAACAATGTATTGATGTCCTATCACAATGTTGATTGCACCTTTGATAACGGAATATGGGAAACCGGAGTTGTTGTTCCGCAAGGCGCCTATTATGTTGTCGTGTATTGTCCCAGGCTGGGGGGAACCGGTGACATATACCTGTCAAATCCATACTACATGAGAGTTTTCAACGACTTCTATTTTCCCTGCATTGACAGAGATCAATCGGTGAACTCAGCAACCATGTCCCAGAAAGATTCGGCTTATCGTTTGCATGTTCCGATTGTTGATACGACATCCTACTTATGGGTTGATTTTCAGTATGATCCGATTCCAGCCACAAGTCTGATGTTCAAACTGACAAACTACGGAGAGCTGACAAGCCTTGATGACTACAGATGCTGCAACCTGTCAATCCTGTCCCTGATTGATGGCAATTATGTACTGCATATCCCGTTATTAATCTTCGACGGCGTATCTTATCGGGCTGACTTAATTTATGTGCCTACGGCAGATGGGCTGATCTGGTTTATGCTTAGTGGGGTTTGGGCAAACTAAATGGTAGAGGTTTTGAGTAATGGTGATTTCCAATAAAAAACACATCGGACAAGAGGTATAAGCATGATTGTGGCAAAATCCAGACCCAGAAGGGTTTTCTGGAGGGTACAGGCTATTTTTGTCCAAAGTCTAAAAAAATATCGGTTGAAATAAGGCTGCCGATAATATAGTATCAGCCATGCGATTTGAATGGGACACTGGCAAATCTGAAATCAATCTGAAGCGGCACATGGTAAGTTTTGAGGAAGCGGTAGCGGCTTTCTTTGACTCCGATGCGGTTGACGACTACGATCCGGAACATTCGATCTGCGAGCGGAGATACAATCTTATCGGATTATCGGGTCGCCGGCTGCTGTTTGTTGTGTACACAGAACCCGAAGACAGCTTGATTCGGATCGTTTCGGCACGCAAAGCGGAAAAGAAGCACCGGAGGATTTATGAACAGAAAGAATAAGTCGGAACATATTGTTGTCGATGTTACGGATGAAGAATATCGGAGTGATATAGCATGCGGTCTTGAGACTGACGAAGTACTTCTGCCGGGACAGCATAAATTTAGACGGGGCGGTTTTCTGAGGCGCCATGGTCTTGTATCCGCTCAGATTCCGGCTCCGGTAAAAATCAGCATATCCGTGGGAGCGGACACCGATATTCAGAACTGTCATGGGCAATCTGATTTCTCATCCGTATTGCCATGTGCCGAGACACTTCTTGCCGATAAGCGTTTTATTGATGCGGTTGCCATGCGAGTGAAAACCCTGAATTCCGAATCCCGGAAACGCTCTGACCGTTCAAAATCGGCGGGACTATGATAAAACTCCTAACGAATAAGGATAGATTGTGAGAGCGAAGCGAACCACAATCTTATCCGTTTGGTTGGGCGAGCCCGATTACTTTATATAACTCGATGTTCAAGTTTTTTTTTAAATGTTTTAATTTCAGTAGGTTAAAATTTAATAAAAAATCATTCTGTTCGGGTTTCGAAAAATTAACCTGTTGAATTTATTGATTGAATAAAAAATGGTGATTTTAAAAAAGCCAATATATTCAGTCAAATTCAAAAAACTTGAACATCAAGTGTAATCTCTTTGTCGGAAATCACCATAGATTTGAGTATATTGAAAAAATGATTGATGAGTTATGAAAATGGAATCTCAGATTATAGGACGTTATATTGTTGCAGACCCTAAGATATGTCACGGCAAGCCGACCTTTCGTGGGACACGCGTAATGGTTGCCGATGTGCTTGATCAGGTCGCCGAAGGACTGGCGTGGGAAAGCATTATCGAAGGATGGCATAACAGTATTTCCAAAGAGGCGATTGCGGAAGCTTTACAATTGGCGAATCGGGTATTCCTTACTCATCATGCCAGTCTATGAATATACGGCGCTGGACGTTAAGGGCGACACCCTATCGGGTATTGTCGATGCGGATAGTCCGGCCGGAGCCAGGCAAAAGCTTCGCGCAGCCGGTAACTACCCGGTGGCTGTCAAGGAAGCTGTCAGCCTTTCCGCCCAACAATCCACCCTGTTTTTCAAGCGATTTCGCCGCATCAGACACGCAGAGATTGCTATAATGACACGGCAATTGGGGACTCTCATGACTGCAGGGTTTCCCCTGGTTGCTGCTTTGGATGCCTTAATTCCGCAGACACGATCTCCCCAGCTTAAAAATCAATTGACCCGAATCAAGGATGCCATTGTTGGCGGAAGCAGTTTTTCACAAGCTATTTCAGCGGTTTCGAATACGTTTTCACCTCTTTATATCAATATGATCCAGGCAGGAGAATCATCTGGAACCATGGAACTGGTTCTGGACCGTCTGGCGGAGATGATTGAAAAACAGCAGCAGGTAACGCAGCGGGTTACATCCGCCATGACTTATCCGGTCTTTATGACCCTTATCGGCGCTGGAATTCTAATGTTTTTGATTACCTATATCGTTCCGACGATCGCTGGATTATTTGCCGATATGAAACAGGTTCTGCCGGCGCCCACACGGATTCTGATTGGAATCAGCGAGCTGCTTAAACTCTGGTGGTGGATCATTCCCATCGCAATTGCTCTTTTTATCCTGACTATTCAGCGTGTTCGAAACACGGTAGCCGGCCGTCACACCATTGACAGAACATTGCTGTCGCTGCCCATCATGGGGGATTTTCTGCGTAAGCTCTCTGCTGCAAGGATTGCACGGACGCTGGGGCTGCTTCTGGAAAACGGGGTTACACTGCTCTCCGCCCTTGAAATTGTAAAAAACATAGCAGGGAATGTACTCATTGCCGATGCTGTTGAAGCGGCTGCAAACAAGGTCCGGCAGGGTCAGGGACTGGCAGTGTCGTTGGATGCTGACCGTCAGTTTCCTGCGCTGTTTATTCAGATGATCCAGGTTGGAGAGCAAAGCGGGGCTTTGGAAAATCTGCTGAAAAAAGTGGCTGATCTTTTTGAAAACGAAGTCGAGACCGCGCTGATGCGAATGGCCTCGCTTCTGGAGCCGCTCATGATTCTGATTATGGGCGTGATGGTGGGGTTTATTGTGCTGTCTATCTGCCTGCCGATCTTTGAAATGAACCAGCTTATCCGCTAACATGATGTTAATTGGTATGTCATGAAATGCTCATAAATTAATGAGGTCTGTAAGTTGGATATAAAAACAATAAAAGAAAATTTGTATAGGCGTGAAGAAATAAAAAGACAGGCTCGACTTAAGCGTTTTGATGCGGCTACAAGTGATTTTTGTACAATTGTTCAGATGATCATCAACAGATATTCCCCTAAAAAAATTGTTCAATGGGGCTCGTTATTGCATTCTGAACAGTTTGATGAAAATTCTGATATTGATATCGCCATAGAAGGGATTTCGGATGCGGCAAGATACTTTGCGCTATTGGGGGATGCAATGGAAATGACACGATTTCCACTGGATATCGTTCAATTGGAAAAAATTGAACCTGAATTTGCAGAATTAATTTTATTAAAGGGGAAAATTATTTATGAATCTTGAGACAAAGATTCAAACCTTACGTGCGGAAATCAATAAGTCACTTTCAGTACTGGCTCGTATAGAGGATTATATTGTAGATTTTCAACAGCAAAAATTAAATATAACACATGGTATTGATGAAGCAATGATCGTCACGCAGGCGCTTACAAATTATTATACTTGTATCGAAACGCTTTTTCTTCGTATTTCTAAATTTTTTGAAAATAATCTGGATAAAGAACAATGGCATCGTTCCCTGCTGGAAAAAATGACGTTGGAAATTGAGGATATCAGGCCAAAAGTTATCTGTGAATCAGTATAACATGGCTTGCTGGAATTGCTAAAATTTCGACATTTTTCAAGATACTATTTTGAATTGGACTATGATTGGGACAAACTAAGATTTTTATTAAAAAAATTCAACGACATTCATGTCAAAGTCAAAACTGACCTGTCTAAATTCGATTGTTTTTTAAATACGTTGTTATCAACGTGATTGGACTTTGGACGAACTTATCATGTAGGGTGCCCGATATACCAAAATATATATACTGCGAACGGGCATAATCTGCGCTTTTCATAAACTCCCTCTCCCAGCGGGGGAGGGTTGGGGTGGGGGATCAAAAACGTAAAATTATGCCAGTTCGCAGTATAAATATGGTGGTCAGCCCAGGACGTAGCTGAATCCAACAGCGTATTGCCGCCGTCCAGCTTGATGTACGACATTTTTTTACCGTGAAAATACTTTTAAACCACAAACACACGAAAGACACGAAACAAGTAAGGGCGACCGGCCGGTCGCCCCTACCGCCTTTGCGTGAAAAACGATTTTCATTCATGGGGCGGCATAGACCATGCCATGAGCGTTTATACCTGGTTGTTTACTGCGAACGGGCATAATCTGCTATTTCCATTTGGTGCCCTTCCCAGCGGGGGAGGGTTGGGATGGTGGTGGAGTTCCGATTATTTTTTTTCTGTGGCAGTGACATTATTCATATTGATCACAATTTCATTCTTGCCGATCAGTCCCAGCTCTTGCCTTGCAATGGACTCAATATATAGTGGATCTTTTTTTAACCTTTCAATTTCATTAAAGAGCTGCAGATTTTTCCGTTTGAGTTCGACATTGACACTCATTAGGGTCTGGCGTTCAATTTTGATCAACTGGAGACTGGAAATACCTTTATCACCCACTATGATCGAAAAAAACAAAACTACAATCCCCGTGACTGCAAGGACCATGGCGATGTTTTGTGCGGCGCTGAGATGGTTACCTAAAGATTTCATATTGTTTTCCATAATATGGTTCAGAGGGTTAAATAGTTCAAGGGTTAAATCGATGCTTCAAGAAGCGGTTTCCTTTGGCAACAGATAGATAAGCACAATCGTCAGAATTGGAAGAATGGCGATTACATTCAGGACCGGTGCAATTGAGAACATGTCCGCCAGTTTTCCGGTTATCGGGGTCATGACACCACCTGTTCCCATAGCGAATCCCATCATCAGGCTGGATGCCATGGATTTCCCCTTTGGTGCCAGTTTCTGGGCCATTGCAACACCAAGAGGGAGCGTTGCTAACGCAAAAGCCCCGGTAATGAAGGTATTCAGGTAAAGCCAGTTTCCGGGCACATTCAACATCACATATATGGCCGGCGTAGTCAGCAGATGCGCCCAATAAAACACCGGCTTGAATCCGATGCGATCCGACAGATAACCTGCGATAAGACCGCTGAATGCTCCAGCAATGGTAAAAAGGGAGACCACCGCACCGATGGAAATCAGGGAATGCCCCTGCCTGGCGTAATGCACCGGCAGGTAGGTGAGTAGCGACTGACTGACAAACGCCCGTGATGCCATGATGAGCCAGATCAGAATGATCGGTTTCCAGACCGTTCCGAACACCTCCCTGATGGATCCGATCAGCCCGAAATCTTTTAACCCTTCACATTCTGGAACCGGTACCGTAAAATACAGATACACCATTACCATAAGCCCCAGAATCATGGTAATTGGTGTTGATTCCAAACCGTATGTCGCCACAAACCAGGCAATAAACATGGGGCCTACGCCAAATGCAAGGGTGCCTCCCATGTTGAACACCGAAATGGAAAAACCGATATTCCGGCCTGAATAAGTCGAAATCATGCCGGCAACCGTCGGATGAAACATGGAAGAGCCAATGGAGCCGATAGAAACCAGTATGACAAGCACCCAGAACGTGGGTGCGACACCCACCATGGAAATCATGGTGATGACCAGAAAAGGGCCTCCGAGAATAAACAATCGTGTCCTGTAATGATCCGCAATATATCCGACAGGCGGCTGGACAACAAATGCCAGAAACCGGCTGATTCCGGTGATGATTCCCACCTGGGTCAGGGTCAGCGAGAAATGGTCCACAAACACCGGCATCAGGGGATTGATAAAGGAACTATAAAAATCACCGGTGAAATGAACCAGCGTAAGGGCAAAAATCATTTTCAGGTTATGGTTTTCAGATCGTATCTTCATTGGGCCGCAAGTGTTATTGTTTTTTTCCCACATACTGAATTGTAATGAGTCAATAAAAATCCAAAAAAATCAAGAAAACAAGGTAACACTTTCTGTCGTTGATTTAGGATCCAGAATGGATTGAATCACATTCTATACCTGTTTCTGCTGATTTAAATCCAAATTCCTCAGTGAACCGATAGCGTCAATGATTTGCTTATTTAACGGGCCAATTTTCAGCATGCTTTTCAGCCCATTGATAACCGGTTTTCCGGGATATCCCAGCAGCCTGACAAATCTCGGATATGTCAGCATTCGGGACAAGTCCCTTTTCCCTGAATAATTGTCGGGCTCGAATCATGATCGACACTTCTTCCGCAGTCATTTCCACCGACATATTTTCCTCCTGTGATTGCTACTGGTTTACCCAACAGGTAAAAAGTCAGAATTCCCTTTGAATCGACAACCAGGTTGATAATGCTTTGTTCGATACCGACAGATGCTCCGGTCTTTTCGACTCGACAATGGGCATCTCTGAACCTCTTCGTAGTATATGATATTATTGGGTCATAATATCATATACTACGCAAATTTTTAAGAAAAAAACGGCCTTCTACATCCAAATTCTTGATAATTCTTGTTTTATGGACTAAAACATATACTCTACAAGAGATAACAAAATGAATTATTTGACATAATATCAGATGGTTGGTAGAATCCAACCGTCATTTGCGGTAATAGAATTATTCTATAACATAAGAACAACGCAATGTTCAGAGAAATATGACAGTTGCCAAAAAAGCCCATCTTTATTTGCATAGCTACAGTTTCCAGACTAAAAAACACCTGGCATATCGGCCTGCACAAAAGCTATGCCATAAACAAAGTACCTGATCTGTCTCTCATAAAATGATTAACTATCCGTTATTAGAAGTTTTTCTATTTGTTACAAAAGATACGCACCCAAATGTCTTTGTCACATTTGATATTGATTTTGTGGATTCGGCTTATGCCCCTGGCACGGGCAAGATTGAGGTTGGGGGCCTCACTAGCTGGGAAGCTTTACAGGTAGTGGGCGGACTTGATGGAATGAATTTTGTGGGTTTTGATTGGGTCGAAGTTTTACCGGCGTATGATCCGGTTGAGATAACCGCTGCTTTCGGAGCAACAATTACGTTTGAGTTTATATCCTTGATAGCAATGAAAAATAAACGGGCGAGAACGAGAAAATGATGAATTATCAGTGATGGCGAGGATGCTCGCCTCGTGATAGACGCTCGCTGATTTCATCAATCACGGGCAGAACATCCGCCACCGTTTCCACTGCGTAATGGGCGCCGGCTGCTTGAAAACGATTCTTGATGGCAGTCAGACGAGCCACTCGTTCAATATCCGGCAACTGATTCACTTCTTCCAGCGATAGCCCCATCTCATTGCCGGTTTGGGTAATCCCGACGGTCCACATCCCGGCATTGAGTCCCTCCCCGATATCGCTTATTGTATCCCCGATTTTTACCATGGCCTCCAGCGGATAAACCTGAAGCTGGATCGCATTAGTATAGCACATCCATGGATAGGGACGCCCGGCCGGCACATCCGAGGAACATACCACTACGTCCGGCGAATATCCGTTTTTCCTGGCATTAGTAGCCAGCACATCCATCATTGGACGGGTATAACCCGTGGATGAACCAATGCGAATCTGTCTGGCCCGAAGCCCGGCTACTGCTTCAAAAACACCCGGTATGGTATCGGCATGATCCGAAACGGCCAGGACCATCATGGGTTCCATGCGAGTATAGATAGCATTGATATCAATATCTTCCGGGATGCGCCTGTGCATGGCCAGCCACTGAGCCGTTACCGATGGCAGGCCGCACAAGGCGCGTACATGATCTTTTTTTGCAAGACCCATGAACTGACGCGCTTCAGCAGCAGGTACGGAAACGCCGAATTCCTGAAATGTTTTGATAAAAACAGATGCCGGTCCGCGGCAGCCATAGTCCACGGTTGTGCCGGCCCAGTCCAGAACAACGCCCAGAACCGGACCGGTATAGGAAAATTGTCGAAACAGGGGAGTCATTTACCTAAAATCCTTTTTGTCCGTTTGCTCTCGCTGCAAAAGCCTGCCTGAAAATCTGCGGTGGCTAATTTGCTTGCTCTATTGCGGATTTGCATCAAGCTGACTGGTGAATCAGCGGTTATAATGTCAATGTTGAAGCATCGGTGATCATCTGCCGGAGATGTAGAAACTTCATGTCCGTATGCTCTCGCGGACGGGGCAGATCAATGTCATAGACCGAAGCCATGCGCCCTGGCAGCTTGCCTTCAAGGCTGACGATACGATCGGCCAGAAAAATGGCCTCGTCAATGTTGTTAGTGACAAAAAGGACGGTGCGCTTTTCCGTTTGCCAGATGCGCTCGGTTTCTTGTTCCATGAAAATCCGGGTCTGAGCATCCAACTGACCAAAAGGTTCGTCCAACAGCATGACCTGCGGGCCATTTGCATAAGCGCGAGCTATGCCCACCCGCTGTTTCATTCCGCCTGACAACTGGTGGGGGTAATGGTTTTCGAATTTCTGCAGCCCGACCAGGTTGATATAGTGCTGCGCAATTTTCCGCCGTTCGGCTTTGGGAACCCCATTGAGTTTCGGGCCCATCTCGACATTGCCCATCACAGTACGCCATGCGAAGAGCATGTAGCTCTGAAACACAAGCCCCCGGTCCGGTCCTGGTTTTGTCACGGTCTGACCATCCAGCAATACCGTTCCCTCAGAGGGAGTCTCCAGCCCTGCGATAATTCGCAAAAGGGTGCTTTTGCCACATTGGCCGGGCCCCAGGATGACCAGAAACTCGTTGTCCCGAACTTCAAGGCTGATATCCTGGAGGACATGCACCCGCTGAGTCCCTTTCTGGATGAATATCTTGGATATGTTTTGGCAAACAATTTTAGGAGTGTTCATATTGTCTCTTTCTAAACAGATATACTGAGAACTGGCATAATCTGCGCTTTTCATAAACTCCCTCTCCCAGCGGGGGAGGGTTGGGGTGGGGTGGGGGATCAAAAACGTAAAATTATGCCAGTTCGCAGTATAGAATTAAAAGCCTTCCAATTTTCGTTTCCAGGGACAGACCAGTTTTTCGAGGATAATGACCAGTAGCGAGGTCGTCCAGGCCACGATAGCGATAATAACCATGCCGCCAATCACGAGGGATGTATCGGACATTTTCATCCCCTGGACGATGATAAAACCCAGTCCGGATCGGGATGCCACCAGTTCGGCTGCCAGAACACAGGTCCAGGCGTTGGATAAAGATATCTGAAGACCAGCAAAAATCGCTGGAAAGGAGGCTGGGAAGCTGACTTGAATGATTTCATCCCTGCGATTTCCCCCCAGAACTTTAACCACATCATACAGCTCCGGCTCGATCAGGCGTATCCCGGTGTAAGCATTCAGGAGGCATGGAACGAACGTGCCAATAACAATGATGAATATCTTGGAAGGCTCCCCAATCCCGAACCAGAGAATGGCGATGGATACCCAGGCAATTGGCGGCATGGGTTTGAAGATGTCGAAGACCGGCTTTATAATGGCATCAACATATGGGTTGAGAGCCATGAACAGTCCGATGGGGATGGCGAAAGCCGAAGCCAGCGCAAATCCGATCAACACCCGGCTGGTGCTGGCCCAGATATGCCCCCAAAGGGTCAGGCCCGCCAGCGTGTCTGTCAGCATTCGATCAAAACGCAGCACTACTTGAACGGGGGAGGCCAGCGCTCCTTTGAACATATCGCTTTGTCCAATCACCTGCCAAACCAACAAAAAAGTCACTGTCGAAACACAATACAGAAAATATTCGTTGGTGATGACGCGGTAAATGGTCATGGGTTTTTTCTCGCCGACCGCTTCCTGTACCTCATTGGCGATGGCCCGGTCACCCGTTCCGGAATTCGTGGGTTGTTTTATCATGGCACTCAATATATCTACCTCCTGATACCGGCAAGGAGTCGACACTCCAGGCGTTCAATAGCATAACCAATCACGGCACCGACGAATCCCACGCATACCATGCCCAGGACAACCATATCTGGTAGCGCCAAACGTCGTCCCATGGAGATCAGATAGCCCAAACCCTGATCCGCGGCAAGCAACTCGGCACCCACCAGGTTGACCCAGCAGCAGACCAAGGCGATCTGCAGGGCACCGAAGACCATGGGTAGGGCCGATGGGATGCAAAGCTGAACAAAAATCTGCCAGTCGCTGGCGCCGTATGTCCGCGCCATTTGAATGAGGGTTGGGTTGGTCATACGAACGCCGACAAACGCATTGATGACGCACGGTACGACCCCTCCCAGCCAGATAATGAAGACCTTGCCTTCGATGCCGATTCCGAACCAGAAAATGGTTAACGGAATCCAGGCAATGGGAGGGATGGGCCTGATTAGCTCGAAGATGGGTCGGGCGAGACCCCTGACTACCGTAAACCACCCCATGAGCAATCCCAGAGGCAAACCAAATGCCAAGCTCAGCAGGTATCCAATAAATGCCTCTTTACCACTCGTCCAGGCGTGGGCGGCCAGGATGGCACCGTCCGGGTTGGGATCAGTGAGTTTGATCAGGAACAGTTTGATGACAGCGGATGGTGCCGCCAGCATGGTGCTGGGAACGATACCGGTATCAACAATCAACTCCCAGGCGGAAAAGAAGGTGAACACACTGAGGATGGGAAGCAGGATCAAGCTCAGAGGTTTTTCGACTTTGACAGATTCATAAGCCATGGTTTAACTCCCTTTCTTGGAACGGCTTGCCACGCAATGGAGGTTAGTTGTGAGCATTGAGGAGCGAGTTCATTTATCTCGCATCCCAATACTCGCAACCATATTTCATTTGTCGGTAGGAATGGGGGTTTTGACCATCTTCAGGAACTTGTCTGTAACATATCCGCTCTTGTTGATTTTATCCAGTTCTTCCGGTTTAAAACGGCCCTGGGCCGTGAAAAACTCGGCGATCATGCGCTGCCATTTCGCTGCTGTGCTTTCTCCTTTGGACGTATCGAACAGTGCGAGTTGCTCTTCGATGTTCCATACAGGATGTGTGTCGATATCTTTTTTGCAATTGGCCTCTGTCATCTCTTGGCCGCACCAGTCTTTCATGAATTTTTGGTACAGTTTAACCACCTCGGGACTGCTTCCTTTGGCCTTGAGATAATTGACGCTCCGAAGGTAAACACGCAGAAATTTGGCGACGGTTTCCGGATTTTTATCACAGAAATCCCGATCGCCAACCAGGGTGATGGGCAAGGCCGCCCCTGCTTTTTTGATATCCGATACCTGTTTCCAACCCTTGTCTTCAGCAGCCAAGGTATAAGGGGCCCAAAGACAGGCTATATCCCCCACGCCTTTATCGAAAGCGGCGATAATCGATGCCTGGTCCATTTGCTTGATAATCACATCTTTGTCTTCGATACCCAGCATTTTGAGCCAAGTGGAGAGGGCATAGTGAGCAGAGGAAACTGTGGTGACAAGAACGGTTTTACCCTTCACCGTATCCGGGGAGCCTATCACGTCAGGGGCGTTCTTGTTGAAACCTTTGGTCTTCAGGACAGGACTGTCTGGACGGACATAAATGGCATTGGTCATGGATTCGTCATTGCCGAGGCCGATCATGTATGCTCCATACCGCAGTGCGCCCACTACCTGCGGAACACCCCCGGTACCACCCATAACCCACTGTTTGGCTGGCAGTGCTTCCATTTGGGCCATGCCGGAATCAAAAAATAGGAGTTCCAGGTCGAGTCCTTCCTCCTTGTCCCAGCCGTTCTGTTTGGCCAACCAGGGCAGGAAGGTTTCGTGTTCGGGCATCCAGCAGGTTTGCAGTTTCACCAGATCCAAGGCTTGGGCCGGCATCAACGAAAACCCAATCACCACAGCCATGACAAATACACTCAATAAAGCGATTTTTTTCATCCTTAATGCTCCTTTTTCCAAATGTTGGTTTTCAGTTTGAGAATTCCATTCCTATCGCTTGCGGGTCGCCGCCCGGCAGTTTTATGTTTTTCGTTGGTTCTTTGCACCTCCTTCTGTTTGATGTTTGTCCGCATTCACCAGAGGTATTGGGCCAAGGTTGAACTTACCACCAGCGAATCAGTTCGGTCACCTGTTTTCGGATTTCGACAAATTTTGGGTCGATCAACGATCTGGGACGAGGCAGATCCACAAGTACCTCTGCTTTGATGTGAGTCGGTTTATTGCTGAGTACGAGAATGCGTTCAGCCACATAAACTGCTTCCTCAATGTTGTGGGTGACGAAAAGCACGGTGGATTTAAGGGTTTGCCAGAGCTTGATCAGTTCATCCTCAAGGTAGTAGCGAAGTTTGATGTCCAACTGACCATAGGGCTCGTCCATCATCAAGAGGTCCGGATCTACTGCGAATGCCCTGGAAACTGCAATGCGCTGCATCATGCTGGCGGAAACCTGATTGGGAAAAAGATTGGCCGTATCAGCCAGGCCCACCATGTTTAGGATATCATTTAATTTTTTTTCAATCCTGTCCTTTGGAAAATGTTTGACCTCCATGCCATAAGCCACGTTATCCCGAACGGTGCGCCAGGGAAGACATGTCGGCTCCTGGAAGACAAAGGCCAGATTGTGTTTTTTTGGGTTGGCTACCTCCCCGTCAACATAGATATCGCCCTCGGAGGTAGGAATCAGCTTGGAAAGGCAGTTTAGAAATGTGGTTTTACCGCACCCTGTAGGCCCGACGATCGCCAGAAATTCCCCTTCGGCAACGGTGAAGTTGATGTGATCCAGAACCAGAAGATCGCCAAATCTTCGGGTCAGATTTTTGACTTCAATTTTGTTTCGCCTGCCTAAGTAGTCTGTCACGGTGAGGACTCCATTATGATGTTTTTTACATGGCCCTTTTCCGTTATGTACCGGATGGGGGCAGGTCTTCTGTTTGGTGTTATCGCATATCCTTTGCAAACCCGTTTACCGTTAACCGTGAAAGGTAAACGGTAAACGGTGTTAACCGGCTACACAGCTTCTGACAGGTCCCGAGACAATGGGTTTAATTACTTGGTCGGGTCCACTGACATACCGGCCAGCGGGCGGTGCAAACCTTATGGTAGCGGTTTTGTTCTGAGTGAAGAAATCTATGCCATCCTTGCCCTGTACCTTGTCAGTACCGATAAGGGAGGCCTTTATGCCGCCGAATGGCAAATAGGGATGGGGCGCACAGATGCCGACGTTGACACCAACCATTCCCACATCCGCTTCTGCAATGAATTTTTCGGCATAATAAAGGTTCTGCGTAAAGATGCAGGCACCATTACCGAATTCCTGCCCGCGGATCAGGGCGAGAGCATCATCCAGGTCTTTGATCCGCATAACGGAAACAACGGGGCCAAAAATCTCTTCACGAGCGATGGTTCGGCATGGGGTGACTTCCGTGAAGACCGTCGGGCCGACAAAATACCCGTTCCTGTTTTTCTCTGGAACCGCTGGATTGCGACCATCCAGAACCAGTTTGCTTCCTTCCCGGATTCCGATTTCGATGTACTGTTCTATTTTGGCCTTGGCTCCGGCGGAAATGACCGGTCCCATATAGACATCTGGATCAAGTGCATCGCCCACAACAATGCTCTTCGATGCCTCTATTATTTTCTCGACCACGGCATCATAAATTTCCGGGACAGCGGCGACGATTGATCCGGCCAGGCAGCGTTGCCCCGCAGAACCATAGCAGGAATTGACAAAATTCTCGATAAAAACGTCCATCTGAAGGTCTTCCATGGCCACAAGATAATTTTTTGCGCCGCCAAGAAGCATGGTGCGTTTGGTGCCCCGGCCGCATCCCTGAGCGATCAGTTTGGCGGTAGGGGTGGATCCGACAAGGCAAACGCCGGAAACCCGTGGGTGCTCATACCAGGTTTCCGGTACCTGGCGATTGCCGTGGATGATATTGACCACACCCTTGGGAAGGCCGATTTTCTTGAATATCTCACCCATTTTCTGCATGAAATAAGGCGATTGCGTGCTGGGTTTATAGACAAAGGTATTGCCCACCCCGATGGCGAAGGGAATAAACCAGCCAAAGACCAGAGCCGGAAAATTAAAAGGTGCGACACCGCAAAAGACCCCCAGGGGAGATCGGGTAACTCTTCCAACGATGTTTCCGGCAATACCCTCCAGAGTTTCACCCTGCATCAGGGTGGGAATGCAGCAGGCGGTCTCGATAATTTGAATGACCCGCTGAACCTCTCCCCGTGCCTCGCTGATGTGTTTGGCCTGATCTATGGCTATGGAATAGGCCAGTTCATCAAGGTTTTCTTCCATGACCCGCCGCATATCGAAAAGGAATCCCACCCGACGGCCAATGGGTAATCTTCTCCATGAATCATAGGCAGCGTAGGCCGATTCAACCGCTTTCAGGGATATCTCGGTCGAGGCCATGGGTACATGGCCAATCACCTTACCTGTGGAAGGATTATATAAAGGTGTCTGATCCACCGCAGTATCTTCGACCCACTCTCCATCTATAAAATGGCGGATTTTAAAACTTTCCGGCTTTGAGTTCATCACATCCTCCTGCTAATGACCACACAGATGTTGATACTGGTTTTTGATATTTGATATGTGATATATCACATATCAAACTAAAGTCAACTGTTTTTATAATTCAATGCATTCGCAGGTCATGTCTTTGTCTCTTCAACAAATTGCTTGACATTATCTGATATTTGATGTCTGATATATCATACATCAAAATTGTGTCAACCATTTTCTTTCACCCCAACCTCCCCCGCCGGGAGGAGCATAATGAAAGCAAGGGCAGAGCCGGCAGGATGTCGGCTCTACGGCGAGAGATTATGCCCATACACAGTATAACAATAAAAGCTGTAAGGCTGGATAAGAAACGAGGAAGGTAGAAAGAATGATGAATGATCATCATTCACCACTATCTTTTTTCATCATTTATTTATGGTCAGCCGCTGTACCGGCAACCGGTTGCGGCTGATAGAAAGGAGAATGTCATGGACAACAAAACAAACTGGCTGGATTATGATGTTGACGAAATGGTGCGCGGCGACCGTGATTATTTGTGGCATCACATCAAGCCCCATAAAGTGTTTCAGACCGCCGAACAAATGATCATCGTTGAAGGCAAGGGTTTGCGGGTCAAAGATATCCGGGGACGGGAATATCTGGATGCCACATCCGGCGGTGTATGGAGCGTCATGGTAGGACATGGCCGGGATAGCATCGCCGCTGCGGTTTATGAACAGTTAAAAATCCTTAGCTATTATGCGGGAACGGTGGGCAATATCCCAGGCATCAAATTCGCGGCCAAACTGATCGAACTTCTGCCTCGTCTGAGCAAAGTATTTTTCTCCAACAGCGGATCCGAAGCCAATGAAAAAGCCTTTAAAGTTGTCCGTCAGCTCTCCCATATCGATCCGGATCGAAAAGGAAAGTACAAGGTACTGTTTCGAGACCGTGATTATCATGGCACCACCATCGGCGCACTGAGCGCAACGGGACAAATGGAGCGAAAACAGGATTTCGGACCATTTGCCGAAGGATTCGCCGAGTTCCCTCACATGCTCTGTTACCGCTGCCCCTTTGGAAAATCCTACCCTGGTTGCGACATCGACTGCGCCCGCAGCCTGGAAGATGTGATCCTGAAGGAAGGGCCGGATACGGTCGGCGGATGTATTGTCGAACCCATCACAGCCGGCGGTGGCATTATGGTTCCAGTCCAGGAGTACTATCCGATCCTGCAGACCATCTGCCGCAAATATGGTGTCTATCTGATTATGGATGAAGTTGTATGCGGGTTCGGCCGAACCGGAAAATTCTGGGGCCATGATCAATATGATGTGGACCCGGACATTATCACCATGGCCAAAGGACTGGCCAGCTCTTATATGCCCCTGTCCGCTACCGTATTTCGCCAGAACATTTTCGATAAATTTCTGTGCGATCCCGGCCAGCCAGCCGAACGGATGAATTATTTCAGGGATATCAGCACTTATGGCGGATGTACCGGCGCCATGACCGCAGCCCTGGAAAGTACCCGGATCATTGAGGAGGAACAACTGGTGGAAAACAGCCGGGTGGTCGGTGCCTACCTGCTGGAAGGTTTGCAATCCCTGAGCGATATGAAGTTGGTGGGAGATGTCCGGGGCAAGGGACTTTTCTGCGGAATGGAATTTGTAAAGGACAAGCAAACCAAGGAATCCATCACCGAAGGGGAAATGGGTCGTCTTATGGGTCTGGTAGCCGCCGAAGGTGTTCTGGTGGGACGGACCAACAGCTCTCTGCCGGGTAATAATACGATCATGAACTTTGCTCCGGCCCTGGTTGCCACCAAATCGGAGATGGATGAGATCGTAACAGCCGTCAAACGAGCCCTCGAAAAGTTCTGAATATCCTGATGAAAGAATGAATAATCATCATTCACCATTATCTTTTTTTCATAATTCATAATTGTCTTTTCGTTTGGCTTTCACAACAACGAATTCAGAAAAGGAAACTCGCAATGAAAATGACCACAGAGGAAGCATTTGTAAAAGTTCTGCAGATGCACGGCATTGAACACGCTTTTGGCATTATTGGCTCAGCCTTCATGCCGATTTCAGATCTCTTCCCAAGTGCCGGTATCACCTTCTGGGATGCCGCCCATGAGTGTAATGGAGGGATGATGGCCGACGGTTACAGCCGCGCTTCCGGCAAGATGTCGATGTGCATTGCCCAAAACGGCCCTGGCATCACCAATTTTGTCACTCCGGTCAAAACCGCCTACTGGAATCACACCCCGTTGCTGCTGGTCACCCCCCAGGCTGCAAACAAAACCATCGGCCAGGGTGGATTTCAGGAAATTCCCCAGATGTCGATATTTGAGGACATTGTCTGCTACCAGGAGGAGGTTCGTGACGCATCTCGGGTGGCCGAAGTACTCAACCGGGTTATTGAGAAGGCTCACCGGGGTTCGGCCCCCGCCCAGATCAACATTCCCCGCGACATGTGGACCCAGGTCATCGACATCAATCTGCCACAGATCGTTCGCTTTGAGAGACCTGCCGGTGGCCCCTGCGCCATAGCCGAAGCGGCAAAACTGCTCTCCACCGCCAAGTTCCCGGTGATTCTCAATGGCGCAGGCGTGGTCCTCGGCGGGGCTATCAATATCTCGAAAGCTCTTGCCGAACGGCTCAGCGCTCCGGTCTGCTGCAACTACCAGCACAACGACGCTTTTCCCGGATCACACCCGCTTTTCGCAGGCCCCTTGGGCTATAACGGTTCAAAGGCAGCCATGGAGTTGATCGCAAAGGCCGACGTGGTTCTCGCCCTCGGCACACGTCTTAACCCATTTTCCACCCTTCCAGGCTACGGTATCGACTACTGGCCGAAGACGGCAAAACTGATCCAGGTGGACATCAATGCGGACCGCATCGGTCTTACCAAAGCAGTTGCCGTCGGGATTCAGGGAGATGCCGTCACCGTGGCGGAGCGCATTCTCGCAGCCCTGACAGCGGATGCCGGAGATCACGGTCGCCAGGAACGTAAGGACCTTATCCAGAAAACCAGGGCCTTGTGGTTGCAGCAGTTGTCGATCATGGACCACGAAGAGGACGACGACGGCACTACCTGGAACCAGCGCGCCCGTGCAAATGACCCGCAACTGATGTCAGCACGGATGGCTTGGCGCGCCATACAGAAAGCCCTGCCGAAAGAGGCGATCATCTCTTCCGACATCGGCAATAACTGTGCCATCGGCAATGCCTACCCGACCTTTGAAGAAGGGCGTAAATATCTTGCTCCTGGTCTGTTTGGCCCATGCGGCTATGGCTTTCCCGCCATCATCGGAGCCAAAATCGCCTGTCCGAAGACCCCGGTAGTTGGCTTTGCGGGTGATGGAGCCTTTGGAATCTCCATGAATGAAATGACTGCCTGTGGACGGGAGAAATGGCCCGCGATCACAATGGTGATTTTCCGTAATTACCAGTGGGGAGCGGAAAAACGTAACTCCACCCTTTGGTATAACGACAACTTTGTCGGCACCGAGCTTGATCGTGATGTCAATTACGCAAAAATCGCCCAAGCCTGCGGAGTGAACGGAGTGCAGGCCGCCACCATGGACGGGCTGACCGAGGCCCTCGCCAAGGGCATTGAAGATCAGATGAAGCACAATCAGACCACCTTTATCGAGGTGATCCTCAACCAGGAACTGGGCGAGCCTTTTCGCCGGGATGCGATGAAAAAACCGGTACGGGTGGCCGGTATCAATAAAGAGGACATGCGCCCGCAGCAGGCAATTAAGGCATCATAGAAAATTTCTGAATATCCGGGTCAAGGAATAGTGTCTGAATCAGAATTTACAGAATTAAAGAATGGCGAAATGCCAAGATATACTGCGAACGGGCATAAGCTTTAGTAGTATATCTCGGCATCCTGACGACTGCTGCAGCCGGCAGGATGCCGGCTCTACCTGTGACATCTCGACATTCTGATTCGGATGATGTAAATATGAAATCAATCTGCACGAAAGGAAGGTAAAAAACATGATCGTTGGAATATTAAAGGAAATCAAGTCGGAAGAAAATCGGGTATGTATGACTCCAGCCGGTGTCGAAGTCATGGTTGGCAAGGGACAGACCCTGTTGGTGGAAAAAGGGGCTGGCATCGGTAGCGGGTTTGATGATACCGCTTACGCGAAAGCTGGCGCGGAGATCGTGAATGCTCCAGCAGAAATATTTAAAAGAGCCGACATGGTCATGCATGTCAAGGAACCGTTACCTGCGGAGTACGATCTGATCAGGGAAGGCCAGATCATTTTCACCTATCTTCATCTGGCTGCTGACGAACGTCAGACCAGGGCGCTTATTAAAAGTAAGGCTATCTGTATAGCTTATGAAACCATTCAGAAAACGGACGGATCCTTGCCGTTGCTGACCCCAATGAGTGAAGTGGCCGGCAGAATGGCAATCCAGCAAGGGGCAAAATATCTGGAAATAGCCCAGGGCGGTCGTGGGGTGTTGCTGGGCGGCGTGCCCGGCGTGGACCCAGGAAATGTGGTGGTGATCGGCGGCGGTATTGTCGGTATCAATGCCGCAAAGATGGCCTGCGGCCTGGGCGCCAAGGTCTATATTCTGGATATGAATCTGGACCGGCTGCGATACTTGAGTGATGTGATGCCGGCCAATTGCTTCAACCTGTATTCCAGCCCTGCCACGGTGCGCGAGTTGGTTAAACAGGCGCATGTGGTCGTGGGAGCGGTGTTGATCCCTGGCGCCAAGGCCCCCAAACTCGTTACCCGTGATATGCTCAAAACCATGAAGCCGGGTGCGGTAATGGTGGATGTGGCTATTGATCAAGGCGGCTGTTTTGAAACATCCAAAGCCACCACGCATAGTAATCCAATCTACACAGTGGATAACGTGGTGCATTACTGTGTAGCCAATATGCCGGGTGCAGTTCCGCGGACATCAACCCTTGCTCTGACCAACGCCACCCTGCCTTACGCAGTGAAGATTGCCAGCAATGGCTGGCAGCGAGCCATGCAGGACAATCCTGACATCAAACTCGGGGCCAATGTGGTTCAGGGGCATATCACCTATATGGCGGTAGCGGAGGCATTTAATCTGGATTATGTTCAGATTGATACGCTGCTGTAAACCAAGAGAAGGGGGTAGGGATGGGTTTGAACCTGCTTCTACCCCTGTCCTGATTTTCACGATATATACTGAGAGCTGGTGTAATTTGCGCTTTTGAACCCCCCCACCTCTCCCCCGCTGGGGAGGGAGTGCAAGTAGAGCCGGCATCCTGCCGGCTGCAGCAGCCGGCAAGATGCCGGCTCTACGGCGAAAGATTATGCCCGTGT
>CAIMCT010000262.1 GCA_903839535.1 uncultured Desulfobacteraceae bacterium | reverse complement strand
TGCGAATTAAAAAGTCACAACCCAAAAAGTCGACAGAAATTATCAACCTTTTGAAAGGAGTAACATTAAAAAAGTTTGAGAAAAGAGAAAACTGTAAAACAGTCAAAAAATATTTTATAGAACTGTGCGATGTTTGTGAAACAATTAATGATCCATTTAATGCGTCAACCATAAGTTGGCTTAATGTTTTATATATCTGTGCGTATGAGCCGTCGAACCCGCTGAAACAGTCATGTCTGGATTGGCTCAAAGGAAATAGCATTGATGAAGACGAAGCTAAAAAAATAGGTATTCGCGTTGCAGATTTTGTTCCAATTGACAGTTCGACAGCGTATAAAAATGATTTATGTAAAAATCGTCTTACGGATTTATGCCGTTTAACGCTTCCTGTGCGTCCATTTGTGTTCTCTTTTGATGAGACGGAAGTGTATCTTTTATCAGATGCCCATGCCGCAACATTTGGAACTGTCATTCAAACGCTGGTGAAAACTATTCCAAATCATATGACTGTTATTACTGCAAATGTTGCTCCATGGAAAATTATGAGAGAGCATTGGCAAGATGCCCAAATTGATTGTCTTAGCCCAGCAATAGAGCTGGAAGGGATAAGCAAAGAACAGGGTAAATTGTTAATTGAAGAACGCTTGAAACAATGGGATTTCGGTTTCGGACATTCTGAGAAAATGCTGGAAGGTGGTTGGTTGGAATCACTCTTTAACAATATTTCTCAAATGGGAATACGTGGATTCATAGGGAAAAGTCACCTACGCTGGGATGAAGTAGCAAACATATCAAAGCCGATAATAGATATAGAAACGCGGCTTAAAGAATATTACTTGACCATTATTGAAAAAATTGAATCTGATACCCACAGATCAGTTTATGACGTGAATGCATTAATGTGGCTCGTACAGGATCTGGCTGCGGGATTGCCAGGGTTATGTGTAAAACCTTATAAATGCCCGAAAGACTATTTTCAAATTAAATGGGAAATCAATAATCAACATTATTATTTCGGATTTGAGGATGGCAACCATCATAAGCGATGGCAGGCTATCAAATCACAATCTGAAAAACTTTTTAACAGCGCAGAGCAAGCCAAAAGTGTATTTCTGCGCACACCAGACTTAAAAAATATTCCTGGTAACTGGATAAGTGCGCCCGAAATCAATAAAGCCAAACAGCAATACCTTCAGATTTCAAGCTTGGATTTCAAAATGACATGCAGGATATATGCTGCAAAAGATATGTTCAATGAAACTGTTTGTGGTGATATTTCATTTGCGAATATTGATAGCGTATGCGATTTCCTTCGAAATCAACTGCAGGATTTCTGGCGGTCATTGACAGGCCCCATTGGCTTAGATAAGGAAAATACACCCATATCTGGCATAAATATAACTCAAACTCACCCATCCGAATTAATTGAAAAGATAACCTCAATTGTTGCAAAAGAGAAATTGATGGCTTTCACTGAATTGTTCGATATGGTCAAAAATCAATGGCCTGATGTGGCTCTGATAAGATCGGTTTTTAGCATGATACCTGAAATTAAACAATATCACGCTCCCAACATGACGGTGCTGAAATGGATGTCAACAAAATCAATGTAACACAACTCATATTCGCGGTTTTGTATCCGGCATGGCGGGCAGACTGGCTTGCTGGTAAAAATCCATCACCGCCTACGCCTGTGTACCATGGCATGTCCGTCCATGGAGCATCCTTTCACAAACTGGCTGATCAGTTCATTCAGTGGCTTTGTACACCGTCTAAAAACAACCATCCTGATAATCTGCATACTGGTGAACAATTATGGGATGCCATGTGGCATTTTTTTGCAGAAAAGAAAATTAATCAATTGCTATCCGATACATCTGATTTAAACTCGATTCTTCATTTAAAAAAATGCCTGCAAAGTTTCTGTAGCCAACTTGCTCTATTACGTTCAGGAATCGAACAATTCGGAAACTGGAATGATTTATTTCTGGTCAGTGAGTTTGCAATCACAAATGTTCCATACGAAATTGCCGATCTTAATTTTTATATTAGCGGCAGGATTGACACGTTGCGAAATGATCCAAATGGTGGCTTAACCATAGTTGATTACAAACTTTCTCATGGTCAAAAGTTTAAATTTGATATGCTTCAATTGGCGATTTACAGTGAACTGTTAAGAATCAATAAGCCTGGTCTTAAATTCAGAGGACTTATAGAATACTACGAACCAGAACTACACGAATCCTTTTTTCATAGTAGCGAACTGACTGATCTTTTTACTGAAATAGTTAGGCCTGTGTTGGAAGAATTGGCCGCCATGTCAGCAGCGCCAAAACTAAAACAAAAACCGACAATTGAAAAAGAAGACAGTTGCCAGGTTGATTATCAATCCCACAAAAAGGTGGCGGAAAGCATCACAGAATGTTATAAAAGTTTCAACCTGAATATCACGGTTGAAGCTTGGCATGCCGCCCCGCAAGTTATTCGATATCTAATCAGACCGTTTCCAGGTGTAAAAATAGCTTCTTTGGTAAATCGGGCAGAAGACCTTCAGGTTGCGATAGGAATCGATAAAATACCAGTCATTGGTGTTGAAAAAGGCTTTGTTACCATCGATTTGCCAAAGTCGAAAGCCGATGTCGTTTACTGGAAAGAAGCGATAGATTCTCCTGAATTCAAGTCATCTTCCCGATTCGTAATCTTTCCAATTGGACGTAACGTCAACAATCAATTGATTTTTGCTGATTTATCCGATCCCAATACCTGTCATGGCCTTGTTGCTGGCGGAACAGGTAGCGGAAAAAGCGAATTTTTGAAAAGTCTGGTTGCTTCTTTAATCCAGAAAAATCACCCTGAAACTCTTAAAATTACACTTGTTGATCCAAAAATTCTCACTTTCGGTCAGGTAAAAGATTCGATGTATCTTACCGATCCTATCATCACGGATCTGGATGCGGCAATCACCGTAATGGAGAAGGCTGTACAGGATATGGATATACGTTATAAACAGTTGAGTACTGAAGGGTATGACAATCTTGGAGAGCGATTTGCTAAAGGCATTCATGATATCCCCTATCATGTTTTGATTTTTGATGAATTTGCCGATCTGATTCTGACTGGTGGCTCGAATAAAAAAACCTTCGAATCACTTGTAGCCCGTCTGGCGGCAAAGGGACGGGCGGCTGGCATCCATCTCATTTTATCGACTCAGCGGCCAGAGAGGACCGTGGTTACCGGATTGATCAAGACGAATTTACCTTTAAAAATTTGCCTTAGGGTGAACAGTTCTATCGATTCCAATATCGTTTTGGGAGAATCCGGCGGCCAACACCTGCTGGGGCATGGCGATTTGCTGTGTGATCGGGGATTAGGTACTGAACGGGCGCAAGGTCCATATATCACAAAATTGGAATTTCAGGAACTGGTCTCTCCTAAACCACATCTGACGTTGTCCGAAATGCCATGAAGACAGATAACCATTCACTCCTTATTTCTTCGTCCATGTTTGAAATATGGTTTAATGATTTTCATCATGAACCTGTTAAACTTTACGGTGCTTAGTTATGAAACATATCTGGATTATCGGTGCGGGCCGATTTGGTAAAAAAGCAGTATCCGCCATAAAAAAATGCTATCCGGAATCCTCCATTACCGTGGTGGACCACTGTCCGAAAGCCTGTGAAGCCATCGCTGAATCTGCTTTAACCATGGTATGCATGGACGGAGTTTCCTATCTGAATCGTTACATGATGGATGCCGATGAGCCCGACTGGATCATACCTGTCATACCGGTTCACCTGGTCTATGAGTGGATTCGGCTGAGGCTGTTGCCTGATATTTCGATTGTTCCTGTTGATATCCCGGAAAACGTTCGCAGATCACTTCCCAATGTCTTTCCAGGAAATATGGGCGAGATTTTTGTCAGCAATGCATCCTTTGTCTGTCCGGAAAACTGCTCCGAACCCCGGGATATGTGTACCCATACCCGAATGCCCAGAAAACAGTCCCTGTATCAGGCGATCGCCGCTCTTTCCTGTAATGGATTTCTGAATCTTGTCCTTCAAAGTGAACAACTGGCACCAGGAATCGGAGGGATTACGCCAGGTGCATTGTTCAATACACTCGCTGCAGTGCGGCAGTTTCCTGAATCGATTCTCCTGAGTACTGCCTGCCGGTGTCATGGTGTTGTTCAGGCATTCAGAAAAATTATCTGAAGGCTACCGGCCGGTCGCCCCTACAAATGATCAAGAAACCGATTCTTCCGGGATTTTCCTTGATTTAACCTTCGTTTTTTTTCATAATGGTCCTCATGAGCTATATTTTTGACTTTCATACTGCCAAAGCCTACGAACAGTGGGCGAAAAGACCTGAAATCAAACGAACAGAGGCGCTTGAGCAGCGGATGATGATGGATATGCTTGACCCCATGAGAGGCAAATTTGTTCTGGAAGTTGGTTGTGGATCTGGATCAAGCATGGTCCCGTTCATAGAAAAAGGTCTGCTGGTTACCGGCATTGATCCCTCTCCCTATATGCTGGACATTGCCCAGCGCCAGGTTGGCAATCGGGCTGATCTGCATCGGGGGTCTGGTGAGGATCTGCCTTTTGAAGACAATTCATTCCATTATGTCTGCCTGAATTCCACCCTGGAATTTGTTGAAGACTATGAGTTGGTTATCGAAGAAGCCTGCCGCGTGGCAAAGAACAAGGTTTATATCGGGATCATGAACCGCTTTGCGATGAAAGGATATCGTAAGCGTATCAATGATGTTTTGTCTGAAAACATCAGGGCCCAGTTGCAGCATTTCAGTGTCTGGAAAATCAAAGGAATTTTGCGCCGACTTCTCGGTGATGTTCCCATTGATTCGCGAACCATCTGTCATTTTCCGGTCTCGCTGATGCGGCTGTTTTATCGAATGGAGCAATTCAGGTTTATGCAGAGTTGTCCATTTGGGGCGTATGCAGGGATTGTGGCGGTTCTGGTTCCCCGATTCAAAACCAGGCCCTTGGCCTTGGAATGCCTGCCGGAAAGGGCTATAGACCCGATTCCCGTGTAAATCTGATATGATAGGAGCGTCAATGAAAGCCTGTCTATATGAACCATTAAAGAACTTGAAGGTTCAGTGCCATATGTGCAGTCACCGGTGCACGATATCCGAAGGCCAACGTGGAAAGTGCTGCGTCAGGGAAAACCAGGGCGGTGTTTTAAAAACGCTGGTTTATGGCAGATTGATTGCGTGTCATGTGGATCCAATCGAAAAAAAACCATTTTTTCACTTCATGCCCGGGAGTTTGTCCTATTCCATTGCAACGGTCGGTTGTAATTTTTCATGCCGATTCTGTCAAAACTCTGAAATTTCCCGAATGCCAACTGATCAGAACGGAAAAATCGCCGGAACCATGAGCACTTCATCGTCAGTTCTTGATGAAGCGCAAAAGTCAGGTTGCAGAAGCATTGCATACACCTATACCGAACCAACAGTTTTTTTTGAATTTGCATTGGATACGGCAAAGCTGGCGCATGACAGAGGGCTTCGAAACGTGTTTGTGACCAACGGGTATATGACACCGGAGACGCTGGAGAAAATCCATCCTTATCTGGATGCCGCCAATGTGGATTTAAAGGCTTTTCAGGAAAAATTCTATAAAGAAGTTTGCGGCGCCAGCCTCAAACCGGTTCTGAAAACCCTCAGACTGATGAAATCAATGGGTATTCATCTTGAAATTACAACTCTGCTGATTCCCGGCATGAATGATGATCCTGTTCAGCTTTCTGAAATGGCTGATTTTATCGCCACAGAACTTGAATCAGACACTCCCTGGCATATCAGCCGCTTTCATCCGACATATAAACTGACCGATTGCCCGCCAACTTCGGTGAACTCCTTGATTAATGCCAGAGAAATCGGCATTCAAGCCGGCTTGCAATATGTTTATATCGGAAATGTTCCCGGCGATAATGGCGAAAATACCTATTGCCACCACTGCGGGAAGCTGCTCATCGCAAGATGGGGATTCGCCATTCGAAAAAACCGGATTATAGACAACTGCTGTGAGTTCTGCAAAACGGTGGTTCCAGGAATAGAAATGTCTCACACTTAGGACTATTATGACAAAAGATAAAATAACCTTGCAGTTTATCTGGGGGATCGCCCTTTTTCTGGCGGGAATCGGGATGTTTTTCAGAATTCCTCAGCTTATGCCACAGATCAAAGCCAATCCCCAGTTTGCCGATGGTATCGGATTTATCTATTTTTGTTTGTATCTTCTGGGCATATTGCTCGTTTGCGGCGGCATCAAAAAATTGGTGAATACCTATAAAAAATACATCGAAATAGGTTCTCCATAAGCACACAGTCCAGAAATCTCAATTCTAAGTCTGATTAAGCAGGATGCTGGCTCTACTGCAAGGATATCTTATGTCATTAACTTCTGAGAAAACAAACGCAAATGACGCTATGCTCCAAAGCCTTCAGGCAGAGGTGGGATACCGCGTAAAACTTCAGGAAATTGGAAACCGGATTCATGCCGCCTCAAACCTGGATGAAATCCTGGTTGATCTGAAAGATGAAATTATCAAGCTCTTTGAAGCAGAACGTATCACCATTTATGCGATTGATCCCCTGAAACGGGAGTTATTTTCCAGATATAAATCCGGGCATGAAATTGCCGAGATTCGAGTTCCGCTATCCCCCAACAGCATTGCCGGATTTTCTGCATTCAAGCAGAAAATGGTTTGTATTAAAGATGTGTATGATGACAAGGAGCTTTCCGGTATTGATCCTTGTCTCCGGTTCGACAGAACCTGGGATCAAAAATCCGGCTATGCAACCCTTCAGGTTCTTGCGTGCCCCATCATCCATCAGAAATATATACTGGGGGTCATTCAATTGATTAACCGCAATACCGGCGGTTTTTTCACTGCCAAGGATGAGCAGTCCATCCAGGAAATCGGCAGGATTCTTGGTATCGCTTTTTATAATCAGAAGCGAATGCTCAGCGGTCGGCATTCGAAATTCGACTATCTCATTGACAACTGTGTTTTGACAGGGGATGAACTAAAAAAAGCTATGTTGGATGCGAGCCAGAGCAATGAATCCATTGAATCGGTATTGCACAGCCAGTATAAAATTTCCAAACAGACGATTGGCAGATCCTTGAGTCAGTTCTTCAAAGTCCCGTTTGTTGAATACGATCCCAATACACCTGTTCCGGAGGAGCTGCTTTCACGCGTTAAATTGCCATTTATGCGCCGTAATGTCTGGGTTCCGCTGCGAAATGACGCAGGACAAATTGTTATCGCCATAGACAATCCCGCCGATCTTCAGAAGATAAGTGAAATCAAGTCTATTTTCAAGAAAGATGGGCACATACACTGCTGCGTGGCGCTAAGGGATGATATTTTTCGCTATATCGACCTGTTTTCCAATGCTGAAAGACAAGCGGCAGGGATTGAGGATATTCTCTACAGGCTTCAGACGGAAAAGAATGAAGTTGCGGAAATGGAACCCGTCATTGGAGAAGGAGACAGCGCTGTAGTGCAATTAGTTAACAAGATCATTCTTGATGCGATTGATCGCAGAGCATCGGACATTCATATCGAACCCTATCCTGGTAAAGAAAATAGTCAGGTCAGAATTCGAATAGATGGCAGTTGCCAGATATATCAGACCATCCCCTACAATTATCGAAATGCCGTTGTATCGCGCATCAAGATCATGTCGGATCTGGATATCTCGGAACACCGCAAACCTCAGGATGGAAAAATCAAATTCAAAAAATTCAGCGGAAAGGATGTTGAGATACGTGTGGCGACAATTCCAACCCAGGGCGGAATGGAAGATGTCGTTCTGCGTATTCTTGGGGCGGACGAGCCGGTTTCTCTTGACTTGATGGGATTTTCAAAACAAAATATGGAAAATCTTATCCGTGTTATCACAATGCCTTATGGGCTCGTTCTTGTGTGCGGACCGACAGGTTCCGGAAAAACAACCACGCTGCATTCGGCGCTGGGGTATATTAACAAATCTGAAACCAAAATCTGGACTGTGGAGGATCCCATTGAAATTTCTCAGAAAGGACTTCGTCAGGTTCAGGTCAAACACAAAATTGGCCTAGACTTTGCTTCCGCCATGCGGGCGTTTTTGCGGGCAGACCCAGATGTAATCATGGTGGGGGAAATGCGGGACAAAGAGACTGCAAAAATATGTATAGAAGCATCTCTTACCGGCCACCTGGTATTTTCAACCCTTCACACCAACACAGCTCCGGAAAGTATTGCCAGGTTGCTGGACATCGGGATGGATCCCTTTAGTTTTGGAGATGCCATTTTGTGCATTCTGGCGCAGCGCCTGGTGAAAACACTTTGCCTTAAATGTAAAGAGCCCTACCATCCCTCTCAATTCGAATACGATGAACTGGTTCGAGAGTACGGGTTGGATGAATTTAATCGAAATGTTAATATCCCCTATACGGATTCTCTGTTGCTTTATCGGCCGGTGGGCTGCGAGGCATGCGACAAGTCCGGACATCGCGGCAGAATGGGGATTCATGAGCTGCTGATAGTAACCAATGCCATAAAAGAGATGATTCAGCACCATGCCCGAATTGAAACGCTTCGAGAGCAGGCAATAAAAGATGGCATGAGAACTCTAAAACAGGATGGCATCGAAAAAATCTTTGGGGGAAACTGTAACCTGGTTCAAGTGCGTAAAGTCTGCATTAAGTAGAGGCGGCCAAAAGAATTATGAATTATGAATATCCGCTTTTCATTCATAATTCGTAATTTATAATTCGTAATTTCTTTTACATCTTCCCGGATCGAAAAATCGAATATATCAGCCATAAACCCAGTATTGTGGCGACCGTGTAGCCTGTCAGCCCCAGAATTCCGGTAATGGTAAGGGTCTGACTGCCATACAGGTTGAAGGAGAATTCCAGCACTTTTTGAGATGAATTCAAAATCAGGGATGCGGCGATGGTGGATGCGGCAATTATAATGCCGATGGTCAGCCGGTTGATGCCTTTCTCCAGCCGGGTATCCATGCTGGAAAAGCCGCTGTGATGCAGCTCAAGTCGCTGTTTTCCGGCGGCTGTTTGTTTCAGAATATCATGGATCCACTTGGGTGTCATTTTCAGATGATGTCCCATATCTTTGATATCTTTAGCCATCTCTGAGAACAGTTTATGGGGATTATACCGTTTTTCAAGGAATTTTTTGGCAAAAGGTCTGGAGACTTCCAGAAGACTGGCGTTGCTTTGTAAAATTTTGCCAAGTGACTCGGTCTGAATGAATGTTTTGAAAAGCAGCAGGAGGTTCCGGGGAAGCTTGATATGATATTTCAAAACCAGTTGCATAACCTGATCATAAATATCCCTGACGGAAATTGTTTTCAGGGATCTACCATAAAATGGTTCTGAGATGTCTTTAAGATCGATTTTAAAATCCTGGAGATTCGGCATGTCTTCCCGAAGAATCCCGGCATCCTGAAGGGCTTCCATAACCACATCATAATCATGTTCAGCAAAACCCAGCAGCAACTGTGCGACATGCAGCATCGTTTCATCATCCAGATAGCCCATAATACCAAAATCCACAATGCCAACACGACCATCCGCCATGACAATGGTATTGGCTGGATGGGGATCTGCATGAAAAAAACCAAATTCCATGAGCTGTCTGGAAAAAGACCGCAGCCCGATCAAAGCAATTTCCTCCGTATCAAGACCGAAAGCACGGATGGCATCCACCTGATCCATTTTAACCCCTTCAATGAACTCCATGACGAGTACCGATTTGGATGTCAGCTCCCAATGCACTTTCGGTATATGAATTTCATTGCTATCCTGAAAATTTTTTGCAAAACGATTGATATTGCCGGCCTCAATGAACATGTCCAGCTCATTAAAAATGGTCCGCTCAAATTCCTTTACAATGTTGGTTGCGCCGATAATCCTTCCCAATTCAAAGTGTTTTTCTATTTTACCGGAAAGATAATACATCAACTGGATGTCCTGTTCGATGATTTTACGGATGCCGGGACGAATTACCTTGACAGCCACTTTCTCTCCGGTAAACAATCGGGCGGAGTGAACCTGTGAAACGGAAGCTGCTGCTACTGATTCTGAACAGCATTCTCTGAAAATGCCGCCAATAGGCTCTTTAAGCTCTTCTTCAATCACCTGCTGTATTTCGGAAAAAGACACCGCCGGAACCTGGTCCTGAAGTTTTCTCAGCTCTTCGATATAGGTCGCTGGGAAAAGATCGGCTCGCGTACTCATTAACTGGCCAAGTTTGATAAAACTGGGTCCGAGATCTTCCAAAGTTCTGCGAATGCGTTCCGGAGATGGAAATCCGGGCGAAGAGCCATTTTTATTTACTTCGCCCGATTTGCTACTGGTTATGTCGGATACATTAAACCAGTCTGAAACATTTCCCCAAAAATGCCGGATCAGAACCCCGCAGATACATGCAACCCGCTTAATGCCCATTATTTTGGACCAAGAGATATTTTGGCCATTTGCCATGTTTATTCAACAGCCTTTTAATAAAAATACAGAGGCGAAAAATGATGATGAAAGACCTGCCAAAGCCAGTGACTGCTGTGCATCCATTTGAGTGCGCACCGTCAAATCCTATCTTGGCCCAAAGATTTCTTCAGGCATGGGAGCAGAAGAGGAATCAATTTCTTCCGATCCAGGCACTCGATTCGTCTTCTTGGCCGCCTTTGGGGACTTCGTGGAGTAGGGGGGCTGTTCTTTGTGGACGGTCGCCAGTGAAACTGAAACCTTGACGATATCGCCAATCCTTAGTCTGGATGAGTTAATCTTCGGATTGTCCTCAGCGATTTTACGCCATAAGCTTTCCGAGCCAGTGTACCATCTGGCAATTGATCCCAGGGTTTCACCGGCCATCACCCTGTGGAAGATAAATTCAGGCTTTTCGATTTTAGGAGCGACCATGTTCATATTATATTTTTTTGGGGGAGCAACCGCGTCAACGGCATCTTTTTTTTCGATGTGATCCAAGGTGCTACAACTGCAAACCAAAAGCACGAAGAACAAAGGCGCCAGCAGTACGACTCCTGGTAATTTGTTCACTTTTCATCCCTCCTATGAAAATCTATTCGATAATATGGCTCCAATTAAGGAACACAATATATCTTTCACTCTGAACGATCACGACCCGAAGCTCCGCTTTCACGCAGCAATATACCGGTGATTATCTCATATTTCGTGATTTTTCAGCAGGGTTACTCATTTTATTCAGGTTGTTTCGTGCCAAGTCGTTCTTTGGGTTGAAGTCCAGAGCCTGTTGAAATAAAAGCCTTGCATCGGTCGTGTTATTCCTCTTCAGTTCGACCATGCCCATATTGGTCAAAACTTCATCCCTGTATGGCGGAGACAAGTTCAAACAGGATTCATAGTTCATTCGGGCCAGGCCATATGCGCTTTGAATCGTATAAATATAACCAAGATTGAAGTATATTTCCGGAACCTGGTTGTTAAGCTGAAGTGCCTTCTGGTATTGCTGGATAGCGGCCTGGAAGTCTTTTTTCTGAGTCAGGAACCGAGCAATTTGATAGGCGGCTTCGAAGTTGTTCGTACCCAGGTTGATGGCATCCTCTAAAATCCTTTGAGCTTCCCCGGGATTGATCTGCCACAAATTTTGCACCTCAACGATCAGAGAATTGACTTTCATTGCTATCTGTCCTGGATCGGGCATGAGGGGAGGCTGGGGAGTCGACGAAGTTCCTGCATTTTGTTTGGCACTCCCCCGGTTTGTTGGCACAAGTTCTGCGTGAATATGTTGAATCGAGGAAGCTGCTGCATTTTGCTTGGCGCTGGAAGTCGGATTTGTATCCTGTGGATTACGACTCATTCCTCTAAATAGAAGGAAGATGGTACTGATTGCGGCCAACACCAGAGCCAAGACGATCAGTAGAGTGCGGGAGGAAGGCACCTGTTTTAAGTTCATATCTCTAACAATAACAATAGGTTCAGCATCGTCTATTTTTTCCGATCGACGAACATAGGGGCGACCGGCCGGTCGCCCGTATTTAAGGCCGTTGAGCATCTTGGCCGGGGCGGTATCACCGCCCCGGGGGTCCTTGACCAGCACTTGTAATAATAATATTCCCGACTGCTGTGAATGGTCATAATCTGCGATTTACTTATGCTTATTCCCCCCAAGTGCGGAGGGGGTTGGAGGTTCAAAAACGCAAATTATACCCGTTTACAGATATTACCAGAGATGGAACCCCAGCTCAGTTTCTCGTCAGGCACCAGGTTTATGAATGCTATTGCGACTGAATAGCTTTCTGATAAGCTGTGATGGCAGCGATGACATGGCATATCCAACCCAGAAAACCACCAGAACCGATCCATAGACCGGGGGTAATGATCAGCCAAAAAATTCCCCGCCAGAAATGACCATTGTAAAACTGGCCTACACCTGGAATCAGTAGGCTTAGTACTGCGGCATTACCGGAACGTGTCATGTGAAATCCTTTTTCAGTTGACTTGGGGTATCAATTCTCATACTCTCCTTAAAATATCAGATATTGATGTCAATTTATCCGAATTATTCATCTCAATCAAGATTTATTAAATGCTGTTGCTGCACATCGAGTAGATGTCGCAATAATGAAGATGGCGGATGTCGCCATCGTGGTGGACAATAGCAGATTCTTTTCTGCTTTGATTCGGAAATTGGGAAACCGGATCATGGAATGAACAGAAGATGGATTTGCGCCGGTTCATTTGTTTTGCACATTTCAACCAAGACTGGATAGTTAATACCCGATTTTGAATATTAACTATCCAGTCAAACAGCAGCAGTCCGACAATATCCAGGTGTAAATCCTATTTGGCGCTTGAGACATTATCTGGCGCAGTTTTTGCTCTACATCGTTGACAGTGTGTTGTTTCGGGAAGGATTTTCCAATGAATGATCAAGAGGCGAATATATGAAAAAAAACGGATTGATTTTTCTGATCGTATTATTTGTCACCGGCCTGATGGTTGAAGGCGTGCAAGCCCGATGGCACGGATATTATCGTGGGTGGGGACCCAGAATTTATTTGGGAGTTCCGATTGATGTGTGGCCGCCATTTTATTCTTATGGCTATTATCCAGCGCCACCCGTGGTTGTCCGACAGTCCCCTGTATATTTGCAGCCGCCGCAGGATGAACCCTATTACTGGTACTACTGTGAAAATCCAAAAGGATATTACCCATACATCAAAAATTGTCCGTACGGATGGATGAAAGTAGTACCGAATACAAACCCAGAGACAGGGTCTCCATTTCCCAACTAATTGCAAAGGATATGAACAATGAACTGGATACAAAAAATTTTGATAATTCTGGCTACGATTGCAGTAAGCGGATGTGCGACAATCCCTCCAGGCCCAAGCGTCATGGTGCTGCCGCCTGCAGGGAAACCCTTTGATGTATTCCGCATGGAGGATTTCACATGCAGGGAATGGGCTGAACGTCAGGCGGGCTGGGATGCCAATGAAACCGCCAATCAGAACATAGTCAGCGGAGCAGCGATCGGAACACTGCTGGGAGCGGGCCTGGGAGCTGCTATTGGCTCTGCTTCCGGCAATGCTGGTGCCGGCGCTGCAATCGGGGCTGCAGGTGGAATGGCCCTTGGGGCTGCCGGGGCAAGCGAACCTGCCCGTGCAGCCGGACATGAAGTACAGAGGCGCTATGACATCGCCTATCAGCAGTGCATGTATTCAAAAGGAAATCAGATTCCGGGTTCCGTGCGCGAGTCAAGAAGAGTTCGTCATATACCGCCGCCCCCGCCTCCTGATTATATTCCTGAGCCTCCAACCTCTTACGGATATCCTCCGCCGCCACCTTATTGAAATCATGATGCAGAAAGAGGCAGTTCCCGTAATTCCGCGAACTGCCTGCACAATTTTTTAACCCCTTCAAAACGTTAGACAGAGGCCGACTGCTGTTTTATGTTACATTTGAAGGTGGCAAAGGTTATCTCGATAACGAAATATTCATAAGGGATGTCATTAATGCGTGAAACAAACTATGTAGATGAAACACCTATTAATCACAGAAAAGATTACGGTCAGTTTTTTACGCCTGTTTCTGTTGCACGTCTTATGACTCAATGGGTTATGAAAGATGATCCGAAAACAATTTTAGACCCTGCATTTGGTTTAGGCGTTTTTTATGATGAAGTAACAAAGCTTAAGTCAGGGAATCAAGTTTTATTTACTGGATACGAGATTGACAACCATATTCTGACTTATTTGAATTATAACGGCAGTCCAAACCTTCAAATTGAAAATAATGACTATCTTGAAGCCGAAGTTGGCTCTTTTGACGGTATCATCTGCAATCCACCATATATGAGGTTTCAAAGATTTCTTAACCGCCATGATGTGTTACCGAAAATTGAAGCGAAAATTGGCAAAAAACTTGTTGGATACTCGAACATATCTTCTGTATTCCTTGTTAAATCACTATCGGAGATTAATGTTAATGGAAACTTGGCATTTATCATGCCTTTTGAATTTTTTAACACCGGCTATGGGAAAGAGATCAAGAAAAGTCTCCTTTTCAATCATTTGTTAAAACAAATAATAATTTTTTCAAATGAAAAAGAAATTTTTTCTGATGCAACGACAACGGTCTGTGTACTACTTTGTAAAAATGATGGAAAAGATGATGATGTAAAGATAACAGTTGTCAAAACCAATGAAGAAATTGACAAAATATCAGACATTACCAATTTCTATCAACGGGAAATCAAACCTTCGGATTTGCCATACAACAAAAAGTGGACACCCCTGATATTAGCATTATTCTCTGAACAAGAACCCCCAAAAGGTTTCTGTAAATTATCTTTTTATGGTACAGTTACAAGAGGTATCGCCACTGGTGCTAATGATTATTTTGCACTGACTAAATCAAAAATCAAAGATTGGAAATTGGGTGATAATAATGTCTGTAAGTGCATTACAAAAAGTTCTCAAATACGGCAGTCAATATTTAGTGATGATGATTTTAGTAGCCTATACAATGCAGATAAGCCAGTGCATTGTTTGGATGTAAAAGATCATAAGAGCCAAGAAATTATAGAATATATAAACGAAGGTGAAAAGCTCGGATATCATGAGAGGTATCTTACCAAAACAAGGAATACATGGTATAAAATTGAAAACAGAAAACCTGCTCCGATTTTATTTGGTGTGTTTAATCGGGGCCGATTAAAGGTAATACGAAATTTTACATCATCAATAAATTTCACATGCTTCCATTCCTTTTATCCAAATGAACCTGGGAAACCCCTTATAAACAAGTTGTTTGTGTATTTGCTAAGTGACATAGGGCAACAGATAATAAAGACAAATAAACGATGCTATGGCAATGGATTAGATAAGTTTGAACCGGGTGATTTAAACGATAGTTTATGTCCAAATCAGAAACAACTTGAAATGATCGATTATGAGGCTGCTGAAAGCATAATTGACATTGCAAAAAGTGACACAAAAATGGCGATTAGAATTAGTAACTACCTGATAGAAAGAATTATGACCGCCAAACAAGACACTCCGTTAGCATTATCTGGCGGAAAGCACCATTGCCAGTTGTCCCTCATAGCCAAATAGATTCTGATTTTCAATATCTTAGGTGCCCGATATACCAAAATGCAGTATTATGATGGCCAACAAAGTATATAGTTATTAATGCGATTGCAGTTTTTTGGAGGAAATGAAATATGAAAGTTCAATGCCCGAATTGCAATGCTGCATATGACATTGATGACAAAACGATTCCAGATGCGGGAATTTATGCATTATGCAACTGTGAAAATAGGTTTTTAGTAATAAAGGATTCAGAGAAAGCAGCGTCAGAAACGAGGGTTCAGGAAAAATCAAAGACAGATATAGCGCCAAATAAGGCTCAAAAAACGCCAAAGAAGGCTCAAAAAACGTCAAAGAAGGTTGAAAAAACACTAAAAAAGGTTGAGGAAGCGCCAAAGAAGGCTGAAAAAGCATTAAAAGCCACCGATGGAAAACAAAAGACAGGGGAAGAATCTGATGAAATCAGAAAAACTTTGAAATATACGACTTTGGCAGTCACCCTATCATACGCTTTATTGTTTGGCATATATCACTTTTATTTTTCCCCAAACAAAATCAGCTTGACTCAGAAATTTATCGAGGTTTTCGAGTCTCTTAAACTCCGATTTATGCGACAATTATAGATGTCTCAAGGTTTCAGGTTTCACAGCTTCACGCCCTTCTCCCGCAAACAGGAAGGCTTTCGGGTGCGACGCATTGAGTTTTCTGATGAAAATGTCTACCAGATTCGTCCCTCCTTATTGGTTCAAAAATAATGACACCCTACTTGATTGTTCGATCCGATGAGGTGGAAAAAGCCTTGTACCTCCACTATCTACGGTAAAGTGTTGTTGCAATGTTCCTTATGTGCTGTTTTGTAGCCCTTTTTACCTACACAAGGATACATGTTGCTTGAAAAGGTACCTGATAGGCTTTCCGGAGATCACTATCCTCTACCAAAAGGTACCCCGCTGTCAATTTTAGAAATTAATTGAATTGCAAATTTAAAACGCGAACGATAAGTACATATCCTTACAATAAACAATAGCATTCTCACTTGATCCTGACTTGTCCTGTGATACCGTGAGTCCGCTCAATGGCCGTATCAATCATTTCATTTAGCTTTCGCAAATGATCACTCATCTGACCTGCCCGCTGATATCTTTTTTCAACATCTTTTCCCAATGCCTTGTTCAAAATCAGAACCAGAGCTTCGGGAACTCTGGGGTTTATGGTTTTGGGATTAGCGTGGGGTTCATTCATGATATGATGCATAAGTGCAGGCAGGCTGTCTCCGACAAACGGGAGTTCTCCGGTTAGCAATTGAAATATCATGGCACCCAGAGAAAAAATGTCGGAGCGGCCATCCGCTTTTTTCCCGGAAAACTGCTCCGGAGACATGTAGGAAGGCGTTCCCTTCACCACACCGGTCTGGGTTTGCGATGCGGCGTTGATTCTGGCAATTCCAAAATCCGTTATCTTTACGGTATCATTTTTTAACAGCATGACGTTGGCGGGTTTGATATCCCGATGAATCACGCCTTTCTGATGGGCATAATCCAGAGCTGCTGCGATATCTGCTGCGTAAAGAATCACCTTGCGAATGGAAAGCATGCTGTTTTTTGACACGAATGTTTCAAAACTGGTTCCTTCCAGATATTCCATGGCAATGTATGCAAGTTCCTGTTCTTCTCCTGCATCATAAATGGTTACAATATTGGGATGAGAGAGTGTTCCTGCGCTTTCCGCCTCACGGAAAAACTGCTCTTTCATTCGACTGGCCTGTTCCGCATCCAGACCTTCGGTCAAGCGGAATGTTTTGATCGCGGTTGTTCGGTTGATGCGGGGATCCTGTCCGAGATAGACCACTCCCATAGCGCCTTTTCCCAGTTGCCGGATGATTTCATACCGCCCCAGCGTCGGATGAACGCTGCCTCCGGTCATCACAAATCCATTGTTGGTCGAGCCTGTTCCCAGAAGTGAATCTCCGAATACCACGGTTTCGCTGACCTGCAACAGTTTCTTTTTTCGTTCGCTTACATCCTTAAAATTTTTATCGCTTGTTTCGATATATTCCAAAACAGCCGCCGCCTTGTTGAACTGACGCTTTCGTTCATAATCCAGAGACAGATTGTACAGCACATCCTTCATCCCGGTATCGACAGGGATACACCTGAACTTATCAAAGGCCATGTCGAGCATCCCTTGGCTCTGAAAAGACAGGCCCAGCATCCGGCTGGTTTCCACGGATTCACATTCAACCTTTTTCTTGCTGGTTTCCGTGACAAAATATTTGATGGTCAGCACCCCGGTACAGCAGACGATCAACTGAAGAAGGGGATATGCGGTTCTCAGCCATATTCCACTGGAGACAAAAAACCAGGTCTGAAATCCGATGATCAGGATAATAATCAACCCGAACATGATTCCGGATAGGAGCAACCGGGTGTTGGGAAAAATCAGTGACACAATTAGTCCATTGACAAAAATCAGGCTCAGCATGGCGACTGCGCCCCATACAGGTTCCCGAATTCTTTGACGGTTCAGAACAGACCATAGGGAATGCGCCGTAAATTCGCCGGCAGGCATTATGGCATCGACGGGTGTGCTGAGAGGTTTCATGATGCCCGTCGCCGTTACATGAATCAAAATTAATTTGTTTTGAAACAGGGACACGGGATTCTTGCTATTCAATGCATCGTAAAACGAACAGGATTTGAATGATCCGCGTTCGCCTTTAAAGCTGACCAGCATTTCTGAATAAGGGGTCATCGGAATCTCAAGTTGGCCAAGTCTGAGAGTTGAGCCGATAACAGCGCGTGTAGTCCAGAAATTGACGTTAACATTCAGATAAACCGCCGCCAGCCTGATGGTATAGGACGGGTAAAACAGTCCACCATACTCATACAGCAGCCGTTCACGCCGGACTTTGCCATCCTTGTCAAAGGTCATATTTATGTGACCGATCCCTTTTACAACATTCAACAGCACCGGAATCGGTAATATGATTTCGGTTGCACGGGGATAATCCAGCGAATCCGGATTCTGAATATTTTGAATGGCGTTTGCCGTTAAAAGTGGATTCTGTTCCACCTGCAAACTCCCCGCCGCCTGAGAGGATTCCTTTTGAGAGGATTCCTTGAAATACATCGGCAGCACAACCCGGTTTGATGCCTGAATTGATTCCGCCAGATCCCTGTCATGATCAAGGCTTGTCTGAGCAGTGGAAAGGGTTTGAAGAAACGCCATGCTTTTTTCGCTGGATGAATCAAGCAGGGTTTGACGGAATTGTGTTTCAACTTCTCTAAGAATATCCAGTCCCGCAGTTGTTTCAGGATCACTGAAAATGATATTCAGACCGATCAGGCGAGGTCGGCCGGATTGAATGGCGCGGATACCTTTAGCCAGAACCGATCGGGACCAGGGCCATTTGCCCAATTTCTCAATGGAACCATCATCTATTTCCACCAGAACAATATCGCCCGGGCTACCCGGATCACTTCTTAGGCGCATGAGCATATCATATACCTTGAGATCCAGCGTATTGACGGAATCAACGCCAATCAGTGCGAATCCTGCAAAAAGCAGCGCTGCAACTATCCCCAGAAGATGTATTGGATATCGTCTGACAAGACTCATTACAAATCACCATCCCATGTCCGATCAATATGTGATATCAGGGGGCAGGTAAAGCCAATATATCTTTTGGTCTGCACCCTGTCCTTGTATATGATCACACTTTCAGCATGATCATTTCCCTTTAGGGTAAATATTCAGCCCAACCTGTGTCAGCAAATCCTTTCGGATATTTTCCAGAGCAATATCCCCGGGTCTGGTGTCGATCAGATCGCTGATCGTAGTCAGGGTATCATACCAGATTCCCTCTTCAGCGAAAATTGAGATGCGCTGCAGCGGATCACTTCTGGATAATCTTTGTTTCAGCGATTCGGGTGGACTAATCCTTTCGATAACGCCGCCGGCAATAACATCCTTTGACCGGTGATCCTGATCCATCACCATGGCTACAAACCATTTATAGGTTTTTCCCGTATCCAGTTTCATACCTACATCGGCAAGCCGAATCCGGTGAAACCCTGCAGGAACCGGCTTTGATATCCGACTTTGCCACAATGGCTCATACTGATTGTCGTCAATCAGGCTGAGTTCGATGGAACAAGGTGCTGGTTTGGAAAGATGCCAGTAAAGTACGGGCTGGGCCTGAATCGTCAGTCCTGTGTGTTCCGGTACGATCGCCATAATGGTTGGCAGTTCGCTGACAGCACTCCGGGTTGCAGCACCTATTCGATTAATTGGCATTCCTCGCAGTGGTGGAGAATAAATCGCTACAGACTGGACAGCTTTTTCAGTGGCGACGCGAACCGGTTCATCGGGCAAAGGAACAGTGGCAGGTGCACTACCTCCCATCGCCATTGCCGGAATCATAATCCCAATCAAACACACCCATTGTAAGGCCATCGTTTTCCTAAATCGCATCATGGTTGTTTTCCTTTTATTTATGGAATTTACATATATACTGTACATGGGCATAAACTGCTCTTTTCAATTCTAAAAACTAAGTTATTGACCGCTCAAAGTATAGACTGCCGGAATGTCGGTTACAAACCCGTTTTCCCGGAAGCAACCTCCGGCGGATGATCTTTGTAGCGCTGCTGTATGGATCTGAACATTGACCGGCAAGCATTATTGAGAAAGATTTCCACAAGCTCAGGATCAAATTGGGTGCACGCTTCTTTTTTTATGGCGGAACAGACTTCTTTTTCAGTCCATGCTTCTTTATAGGATCGCCTGGAACTGAGGGCATCATAGACATCTGCAATAGCCACTATTCTGGCAAAAATCGGTATATCTTCCTTTTGTTTCCCTTTTTTCAAGATGCTTTCTATTTTTTGAATAACAAGTTCATCGGCGGCATCAGGACTATCTTCAAGCATTTTCTGTATATCCAAATCTACATGATCGGCAATATTCACCTCGCCGGGATAGCCTTTTCCATCCCATCGCTCATGGTGGTTCAGCGCCACTTCGCGAGCCATGTCATCAAAATCCGACTGGTGGTTTGAAAACAACTGCGCGCCCCAGATGGTGTGCATACTCATAACCAGAAATTCACATTTTTTCAATCGCCCCGGCTTTTGCAGTATTCGGTCACGTATCGCAACCTTTCCAACATCGTGAAGCATGGCTGCGCAACGGAGAATATCCCGGTTTCTGTCAATTTCTTTTTTGGACACGGAATGTCTTTTGGCCCATCGCTCATAAAGTTCAACCGAATAAGCTGCAACGCGGTTGACATGAGGTCCTGTTTCATTGGGGTCACGCATTTCAGCCATTCGGATCATTCTTAGCAGCATAGCGCGGGTCATCTGGGCGCGTTCCAAAGCAACAGCGGCAATGCTGGCAAAGAGCGTCATCATCTTTACGTCCTGATCGGAAAATGCAATGACATTTCTTGCCTCATCCTGAGCATTGATAATCTGTAACACTCCCAGAACATCTCCGCTTCCTACCTTGAGAGGAATGGTCAGCATGGATCGGGTACGATAATCAACCTTCTGATCGAATTCTTTGCCGAAGCTGTAAGAATCTTCGGATTCAATTTTATAAACATCCAAAATATTTAATGATCTGCAATCGGTTGCCACATAGCCGGCAATGGTTTTGGTATTAATCGGAACAGTAAACGTGGAGTATATCAGCTTCTCCTCATTTCCCAGACGCCGCTGTAAGGTGTCATTCTGGGTATAGGTAAAATTAAGATGATCTTCATCGCGGATATAAATAGATCCGGCATCTGCATTGACAAACCGACGGGCTTCTGTCAGGAGGTGTTCCATCAGAATATCCAAATCCTGAACCTGGTTCAATTTAATTCCCAGTTCCATCAGCGCGTTTAATTTTTCTGCTTCACTTAACATGACAGCTCCCGAACAAAACAAAGATCGCGTTAAAATTCAATATATTCATAAATATTGTCGAAATCTTTTATTGTCGAAATCTTTTCAGTATTTGGTACTTCCGAGTTCGAAAATAATTTTATTCAGCAACAACTTTTCGCAGTTGTATGATATCTGACTGCCCTTTCATTACCTTCCAGATACCATCCTGCATCAGGGATGTCATTCCCTCATTTATTGCAAGCATCCTTATTTCGGCTATTGTGGCGTTTCTGGCTATCAAATTTTTCATTTCCGGAGTTGCAACAAGAAGCTCATGGATGCCGGTTCTGCCCTTGTATCCTAATTTTCCGCACCGTTCACAGCCCCCTTCTTTTGCTCTGTAAAGCGTTATATCACCCATGCTGTTCACCATTTCAGCAAATCGCTCCGTGGGATGACCGTACATGTGCTCGATCTGCGCCATTTCCTTGGGTGAGGGTTTGTACGGCTCCTTGCATTCAGAACACAGCGTTCGCAGCAGGCGCTGAGCAAGCACCCCCAGCAGAGCATCTGCAAAGTCAACGGGGTCCAGATCAAGACCAAGCAACCGGGTGACCGTTTCAGGAGCAGAGTTGGTGTGCAACGTTGAAAAAACAAGATGGCCGGTTAGCGAAGCCTCAACGCCGATATGAGATGTCTCCTTATCGCGCATTTCACCAATCAGGATAATGTCGGGGTCAGCTCGGAGAAAGGCGCGGAGCGCCGCGGCGAATGTAAAGCCGATCAGCGGCTGCACCTGCACTTGCTGCAGGCCCGGCTGCGTTATTTCAACAGGATCTTCCGCAGTCCATATTTTTCTGTCAGGCGAGTTGATGTGACCCAGTACAGCATGCAGGGTTGTTGTTTTGCCGGAACCCGTGGGACCCACAACCAGAAAGATGCCATGGGGATGTTTGATCAGCCGTATAACCTCGCGTTCGTTTCGCTCGGTAAAGTTGAGTTTATCAAAGGGGAGGGCTTTTTCACCGCCAGCAAGCACCCTCAGCACCGCGCTTTCACCGTTGACCGTGGGAATGGTGGCGACGCGGAGCTCAATAGTTTTTCCATGAAACTTGGCCCCGATTTTTCCATCTTGCGGTTTGCGTCGCTCGGAAATATCAAGACGGGACATTATTTTTATACGCGCAATCACTGCACGGATGTGCGTTGATGGAATTTTGAGCATCTCGCGGCAGTCTCCGTCAACTCGCATTCGAACAATTGCGGGATTTTTACCTTGACTCGGCTCGATATGGATATCCGACGCATTAATTTTGCTGGCGACAATAACCAGCCGGTTGACAAGTTTGACAACTGTTGCTTCATTTTCATCAACCCCCGTATCGGCGACATCACCTTCATCCTGGGTAGTTTCATTTTCAAGTTTGTCAGCAATATCGTTAAAATTATCTTCGATTCCCGATTCATGCACTGTAGAAACGCCTTCGCCAAGATACCGGAGAATATCTTCGGGTATGCCGACACAGATATTATAGCTCCGGGCGCTGAGTACCTTCTGGATTTCCATAATCCGGTTAAAGTCGTTGGGGTCATCAATGAGAATGGTGACCCGATCCTGATCAAAAGCAACAGGCACCCAGAGGTTGCTTTTGAGATATGACTTTTTGATATTTTTTATAAGGTCTTGAGGCACCTGAATATCGGGGTCATATTTGAGAAAAGGCACCTGATAGTAGTGTTCGAGTGATTCGCCGATCTCTTCGGGTACGAGTTTCAGTTCGGAAATTAAAAGCTGGGGAATGGAGAGTTTGTCCTTTACCGACTTTTTTTTAAGCTCTTCAAGTTTTTCGGGAGTTAAAAGCTTGCGGTGTATCAGATACTCATAGGGCCCCTGAGTAGCCTGAAAATCATAATGAAATTTCGGCCCTATCACCTGCGCCACTTCCAGGGCGACTTTAAGGTCTGGGCTGGTAAAGGCTCCCCCGCCCACGCGGTTGATGAGCTGAAGGACACCGAGCAGCGTCTCTTTAAACTTGATGGGCACAACAATCATTGACCGCGTACGGAAGCCCGACAACTGGTCGTAACTGTTATCAAAATTGAGCTGGGGGTGTATTTCTGCAAGTCTCTGCAAGTTATAAACATCATCAATAAGCACAGGCCGATGGGTTAAAGCGACAAAGCCTGCAATTGATGAGGTGCTTGTTAATGCAAGCCTGATCTCCTTGATGTCTTTGCCGGTTTTATACTTTGAAACAATTTCCCGTTCATGACGGCCCCGCTGGTAAACAGTTAAACGCTCGGCTTTGAGCAGGATGAGCATTTCCCTTTCAACGTAAGGGAAAACCTTGACAAAGCTTTCCGCCTCATGAATGGCTTTGATTATTTCATAAAGTTTACTCTGGCGTTCCTGCTGGTTCCGCCCTGCATCTTTGTCAGGAGTTTTCGCTGCTTCCATAGAGTTCTCCTCGTTTAATTATTTACCACTGACTTTGACAGTACGGCATCGTGTTTCATGTCAATTTGACAACAGTCATTTTTTCGTATCTTCGCATCGTTGTATCAGACATCCTGATTCTGGCTGCGCAAGGTCAGTTAGTAATTTCTCTACAGCAATCCGTGTCGCCCAGCGCAAAAAAATCTTTGAATATTTGGCCTCAGCAAGATACATTCCGAATATAAATACCAAATGGGAAAAACCGTACAATAATGGTCCACCGATAACAACCAGCAGTGGGTTACACCCAATTTCCCATTATCATATCATAGAGACTACCATTTTGAAGCAAAAATATTTTTTCCTTAACAAGTAAGGCGGCGACAATCACGCGGGGGAAATGGATAAGTCAACCAACTACTGGAATTATTTTGACAAGATTTACTGTATCTCGCTGGATGAGCGTTCAGACAGGCGTGAAGAAGCAAAAAAACAATTCGATAAAATCGGTCTTTTGGCATATATTGAGTTTTTTTTGTAAACAAACATCCTCATGATTCTGAGGAAGGTATTTTTGAATCTCATATTGCCTGCATCAAAAAAGGGCTGGCGGCTGGGGTCCGCAAGATTGCCATATCTGAAGATGATATTGCATTTGACGGATTCACCACGGAAAGCTTTAAGCAGTGTGTCGATTTTATGGAAGAAGACTCCCGACTGGAAGGCATTTTTTTCGGATGTCTGGTTTCCAGCAGCAGAAAAACGCATATTTTGTATCGGCTTTCAAAATCCGTAACCTTGCTTTGAATGTTCATGAGTTGCTTTTTAAGGATTTTGGTTTCCAGACCGACTAATGATTGTATCTTTCTCATAGTCCAAAGTTCGCTGTTTTGCGCAATTACTTTTGTCATGGCTATCCTTTTGTTGATGAGTCGTCCCAAATTTCTCGTCAAGGTACAGAACCTGCCTGAGTCTTTCGCATGCTTAACAAGAGATTAGTAAGCAACATGTGTTTTTCTGTTGTTGCTTTGGCCGAGTTTTTTGCTGTTAAAGTCCCGCCAGACATTGATGTACAAGCATGTTCAGATCGTTGATTTTCTCTCCATTAAGCATAATGCACCCAGTTTTGTCAAGACTTGCCTTTCCGTAAGAAAAACCATTGGCGGGATTTTTTTCGATTGCAATAAAGAGTGCTCATACCGAAAAGTCAACATTGACAGTCTGTTCATATTTATGCCATTATGATGCCGTCAACGGGCGGTGGAAATGGGATGTTCCGTATTACTACGCCAATTATGCGGCGGATATAACGGATCAATTGATAACGGGTATGTATCACATGAAATTTACCGACAAAGATGGTGAAGTCTCGGAAGAAAAATTCGAATTCAAACAGGTTGTCGATTTACCGGTCATTCCGATCAAAAAGTCCTTATAAAAAATGAGAAATATCTGGATAATATTAAGCTCATGCCGGTATCTGAAATAAATTGATATCCTGTTTATCCACGCAAATTTAACATATCTCGATCTGGGAGATTATTTCATGTGAGTCGCCTAAAAAGCTGTCGTGAATATCGTCAAACACATTCAGGAAAGGAAATATATTATGATAAACAAAGGGCTTTGGTTATGTCTGCTGTACGTTCTCCTTACTTTTTCCGCTTTTGCCTCTCCTGCACCGGACACCAGAGCGTCTGATTACGATTTGGTTCGGGCAGACAACCCATCCGAACCCCAGGTTCTGGCGCGAGTTGAAGTTCCGGAGAATCTTCAATCCCTCAATTTGCCCGTTTATGCGGGGATAGTGGATGGATCCGGTGTTTTCTACGCCCTGATCATGGCCTCCCGCAACCAACTGGATACATCCGGTGTTTCCTATCGGATCATCGATATCTGTCCTTCCGATGTGCGCTATCTGCTTGCCTTCTCCCGAAATCCCGATCACCATGAAAAAGGCGCATTTCAGATTCCTGTCCTCTACGATGATGGCCGCTGTATTATTGTGCGGGATATCGACGATGCAGACAATATTCTGATTGATATCGGCTTCGAACTGAAGCTCCTGAGTGTCGAGCCTATGCGGCTGGAACCGGTGGAAATCGATAAAACACTTGCCGTTGGTGCCGTAACGCCGGATTCAGATGTCAGCAAAATGTTGAGCCAGGTGGACATCAACGCCGTTACTACATCCATATCCCACTTGAGCGGTGCATCGTCGGTAACGATCGACGGCAATCCCTACACCATCACCACCCGCCGGACAGATTCCGGAACACCGATTCAAAAAGCCACGCCTGTGGTCAAGGCATCCCTGGCTACGGTAGCTCATCTGGCCGGCACGATCGGCATAATCGGCCAAATCACACTTGAGGCCGAGCTGCAGAAAATGCTTGATAAAGCCATCACCGATTCCACCACCCATACACCCGGAGCTGTTCTGCTGCTCTCGACATCATCCGCACAGTATGCGGTGGCCGGCGGGAAGTCCAATCTGTCTTCCGCAACGGCAATAAAGGCCACCGACATGCTGCGGATCGCGAGCATGACCAAAATCTTTCTGTCCACGGTGATATTGAAGCTTCGTGAAGAAGGCAAGCTGAACTTAGACGACACTGTCGCCAAGCACCTTCCCGAAACAGCGGCAAAGATCGCCAACGGTCAGACCGCTACGATTCGGCAGCTCCTCAACATGTCTAGCGGAATATTCGAATACTACGACAATCCGGACTATTTGAAGGCCGTCGAAACCAGACCTTCCCGGCAGGCCTGGACACCAGAGGAAGTCATCGCCTATGTCTATGACCAGAGTGCGTATTTCAGTCCCGGAACCCAGTTCAAATACACCAACAGTAATTACATCCTGCTGGAAATGATCGTGAACAAAGTCAGTAACGCCACACTGGCTTCCGAGATGCGACGCATTATTTTTACACCACTGGGCATGGACAATACATTTATGGAAATGGCTGAGACGCGTGCCGGCGGATTTGGCGGGTTGCTGGTCAGAGGGTACGACACCACCCAGAATCCGGCCGCCGATATCACCGAAAAGAATGATTCTCTCGGACTGGGCGATGGCGGGTTGATTTCCGATGCACAGGGTCTCGACACATTTTTGAGATCGTTGTTCAAGCAGAAAACCCTATTGAACGAAGATTCCCTGTCTCAGATGAAAACCATAGGCATTTCGGGAAAGGAATACGGGTTGGGGCTTGAAGTCAAAATTTCTTCCGATTATGGAACCAACTGGGGACACAGTGGTAAAACGGCTGGATTTCAAGGCGAAATGCGCTATTTTCCAGACAAGGATACCACGTTTGCCATTCTAACCAATGAAGAAAACTCGAATTCGACCTTTATCGATGATGTTTTCAAAAGCAGCATGCGCCTGCTGTATTCACAGAATTCAATCACCGAGTTTTCTGCCGGCATCACTTCGAATTCTGGGCCGTGGGAAATCGCTACCGGTCCAGATGGAAACTTATGGTTCACATACATCAACCTCACGCTCAAACGCAATGTAGTTGGAAAGATAACCCCGTCCGGTGTTGTCACAGAGTTTTTCGTAGATATCGGAAGCGACAATCGTTCTTGGGGAATAACGGCCGGATCGGATGGTAATATGTGGTTTACGGCGCCCGGTTATGCTTTCTCGGACGGAATGATCGTGCGAATCTCTCCATCCGGTGCTGTCGCCAAATTTACTGATGGTATTACCCCTCTCAGTAGTCCACAGGGTATTACAGCCGGACCGGACGGCAATATATGGTTTGCTGAAACTAATGGAAATCGAATTGGACGAATCACGCCTTCAGGAGTAGTTACAGAGTTTTCGAATGGCATCAGCCCAAATAGTTCTCCTACAAGTATTGTTGCGGGATCGGACGGCAACCTCTGGTTCACGGAGATCGATGGCAATCGAATCGGCAGGATTACGCCATCCGGAGACATCACCGAGTTTTCTGTGGGTATCAGTCCCGGC
>CAIMCT010000261.1 GCA_903839535.1 uncultured Desulfobacteraceae bacterium | reverse complement strand
GGGGGGGGGGGGGGGGGTAGTTACTGCTGCCGTGTGAAGGGGGTCTATTCAAAAATTCGTGCTTATCATGGAATCCTTTAAACATTAAACCGCCCGTATGATAACCCAAAACGATGAAAAATAATGCTTCCTTGCCGGTTCAGGCTTGTAGCATTAAGCATTTGATAATGTTTTGGTTCAATCTGCAAAATGAACCAGCTTTGATGATATGTTCACTGCATCTTTGATGCTCGTTCGTGGGCATACTGGAATCTGGAAGGCAACCCTCACCGCCATTGCCAATACGCGCAGGATCTCAACATACCATACGCACAATGGATGTACAAGAAGAAATCAATTCAGCCAACGTTTTCAGGACCACACGCCTGCAATGACCCGCCCGCAGTACGGACATTTTCCGTTCATGATCCGGTTGGACAGAACAAAAACCCCGGTCCGCTCCACAACCGTTTTGCCGCAAGACGGACAATAGGTGTGGTTTCCCGTATGCGATGGAACATTGCCCACATAGGGATAGTGAAGGCCTTTTGACCTTGCGGTTTCATAAATCTTTTCCAGAGTTGAAACCGGTGTCGGGGGCAGTTGCAGCATCTGGTAAGCCGGATGAAACCGGGTAAAATGCAACGGAACATCCGGGCCGATTTCACCGGCCACCCACTCAATCAGACGGGTCATCATGGCAGGGGAATCGTTTAAAGTGGGTACAACCAGGTTGACAATTTCCAGATGAACCCCTTTCCTTGATATCTCCTTGATGCTTCGCAGGACAGGGTCCAGTTCCGCCCGGCAGACATCGCGATAAAAATCCTGGCTGAATCCCTTCAGATCAATCTTGATTGCATCCAGAACCTCGCACATCTCGTCCAGGGGCCGGGAATTCATGAATCCACAGCTTACCAACACACTTTTCATACGCTGTTTCCGGCCCTGCCTGGCAATATCCGTGAGATATTCGATAAAAACCGTGGGTTCGTTGTATGTGAACGCAATAACCGAACACCGTCTCTTGACGGCCGAAGCAATGATCTCTTCTGGCGAATAGACCGATGTGCGGATATCTTCGGGTCTGGCCTGTGATATCTCCCAGTTCTGGCAGAACCGGCAGCTCAGCGGGCATCCGGCCGTTCCGAGGGAAAACGCGTTTGAGCCGGGCAGAAAATGGTAAAACGGCTTTTTTTCGATGGGATCGACATGAATGGCGGCGGGACGGCCATAAACCAGGCTTTTCAAGACACCGTTCTGATTGATTCTTGTCCTGCATCGACCTCGGTCCCCGTTTTTCAGCACACACTCATGCGCGCACAGCAGGCACTTTACGATCTGCTGCTTCTGGTGGTACTGCTTTTCGGCCAAAATATCTTTTGGCGCGTCATTGGAGGTATGACATGCCAGACAGTCGGCCTTTTCGCCAACAGATCCGGCCCAGTAACGGGCATCAGGCGGATCATCCGATTCGGCGATGCAATGCGATACGCCAGGAAACAGATGACATCCGCCAGCAATCAGAGCGAATTTGGCCCACATTGCAAGAAAATGGCGTCGGGACAAGCGATCTTCATCCCGATCTGAAATGAATGGTAACCGTTGGTATGTCATCAACCACTCACATCATTTTTTAGGGACAATTTCGATCCAGTAATTGTCCGGATCACTGATAAAATAGATTCCCATGGCTTTATTTTCATAACAGATACAACCCATTTTTTCATGCAGAGCATGGGCACCCGCAAAATCGTCAACCACAAAGGCCAGATGGAACTCGTTATCGCCAAGATTGTAAGGTTCCCGCCGGTCTCTGAGCCAGGTTAATTCGAGCTGGTGCGGCATCTGACCATCACTGAGAAAAACAAGAATAAAACTTCCATCCGGCGCATCACGCCTTCTGGCTTCTGTAAGTTGCAGCGCCTTTTTGTAGAAATCAATGCTTTTTTCCAGATTTAATACGTTAAAGTTATTGTGTGCAAAAGTGAATTTCATAAGCGAATTTCCTTCCCTGTATTACCGGCGGCTATGGGGACTTTTTGATGATGTCTTCACGATCTTTCTTGTATTGATTGTATGTCTTGCCATTTAGCGTATCCAAACAGTTCTGAATCTGATCCTGACTGCGATACTGGTAGCAATCCTGTCGTTGTTTTTCCTGAAACCCTTCGTACCACGCACGGTAGGTGCAGCCTTGGATTAATAAAGAGATGCAAATCATCAGCAATTGGAAGCCTCGATTCGTAAACATTTAATTATACTGCGAACGGGCATAATCTTTCGTCGTAGAGCCGACATCCTGCCAGCTCCACCTGCGCTTTCCTCCCCCAGCGGGGGAGGTTTGGGGTGGGGGTTCAAAAGTTAAGATTATAGCCGTTGACAGTATACAACGACACCAAACTTCATTCAAGTTTGCTGACTACCAGGTGTTGTAGTTTTGGGGATTGTTTGAATGATGTGTTCACGAACCGATGCCCAGTAACGGTCTCCGCCCCTGAACATCAGGTCGTTGTGTCCGGCACCTTCGATTTCGATCAGCCGCCGAGCCGTATTTACGCAGGCATCGTAAAGGGCCCTGGCATCTGAAATGGGAATGATTTGATCAAAAGTACCGTGAATGATTAGCGTCGGAAGGTCAGCAGTGCGCATAAGATCAATGTTATCCACGAACTCCGGCAAATCCTGTCTGTTCAAAGCAATGCCGCTAAGCCTGTTAATGAGATTCAGTCCATCGGCATACGGACTGTCCAGTATCAGGCCAGTCAATTTCGATGTATGGCTGGATGCCAGAAATATCGCAGACGCGCTTCCGAGAGATCTGCCCATGACCAGAATACGGTTGAACGTTCTGCCAACGGTCTGCGCTATACGGGGGATATCATTTAAGAGTGCCCTGGCATCTTCAAACATGAGGCTGTACGCAGGCATGCCGGAGCTTCTGCCGTACCCGCGGTAATCGACACTCCAGAACGAAACACCGCAACCTGTAAAAAAGGATGAGATATCATCATAGTCGGCTGCGATTTCGCCATTACCGTGGAAAAAAAGCAGGAGTGTATCGCTTGTCGGGTGAAGATGCAGGTATCCGCCGATTCTGGCGTTCCCGGATACGGTTACTGTCCGAATTCCTTCGGGGACATAGCCCGGCTCCTCCTCTCTGGGGTGAAACAGGATGCGGGTTATAGTCGTGTCGTCTGGTTTCATCATCTGTTCCTTTACCG
>CAIMCT010000260.1 GCA_903839535.1 uncultured Desulfobacteraceae bacterium | reverse complement strand
GTAGTAGCTGATATCTCTATAGGGATGTCAAAAGTTAATGTGAAAAAAATTATAGGTAATCCAAAGAGTGAAAAGAATCGAAAAGGGGTAACTGGAAATTTTACCGAATTGAATTAATTATACAGGTCTCACTGTTATACTTAGTGGCGAAAAAGTTTTTGGTATGACCATTGAGTCGGCTAAGTATGCTACAAACAGAGGATTACATGTTGGAGATTCCGTTAAAAAGCTGTTAGAAATTTATGGGAACCCAGCAAGTAGAGATGGACAAGATATGGATTACGATGATGATGAAGGTGGATTGATACGGATGAGAATTAAGAAAGACAAAGTTGAATGGATATATGTAGGTGCTTTAGATGACTGAGGAAACGTGATAGCCTTAATAATAGATTCTTGAATCTGTAAAAATTTATCACACTAAAACATCAGTCGGCAAGAGTCACTTTTTGTCTTTCCAACGATACCGCTACCCACCATGGGTAGATTAGCGAGATCATGTTAAGCACAATCAAAATAAACTCATTCAAATCGCTTGAAAATGTCAGTGTTGACCTTGGTCTTGTCAACGTCTTCGTTGGTGCCAACGGCAGCGGTAAAAGCAATCTGTTGGAGGCCATCGGAGTACTCGGTGCTGCCGCCAATGGCCGGGTTGACGATGAAGCATTGCTGCGGCGTGGTGTCAGGCCTGGGCTCCCCGCCCTCTATAAATCCAGTTTTAAAGGCAGTCGGCAACCGCCAGACATTCGCTTCACTGCCTCTAACGAGGGTGCGGAATTCTCCGTGGGGCTTTTCAATCCTCTATATAAACCTGAACCTGCCTGGCGTTTCAAGACAGAATTGCTGTAGGAGGGGCAAACGAAACATGTAGGACGATCCCAAAATGATGCGGTTCGACTCTTCATCGTGGAGCGCAGCAGACGAGGAAAAACCGGCGTACACCGAGTTGAGGTGAGTGAGCAGCTACTTAAAAAGGCAGAGGAAGGCATTCCATTGTCTCAGCAATGGGTCATGGGTACCTTCGGCGGTGTGCCCGCGAACATCTGATGAAGCACATCTATTTTGTCACAGAAGGCCCCACGGATCAAATCGTTATCGAAGGGTTAATCGATCATTAAGGTATCACAAACGCCAATGCTCCATTGCGTCCTTGAAGCCCCACTCCTTGGAAGTAAGTATTGCCAAGAACACCAAAGGAAGTTGCTCTTGGAACATATCTACTACCTATATCAAAGTGAAGGACTATGAATGATCTGGATATTTGGCGCATTACTCGTTTTGGTCGCAGGTATAGTGGTAGCTTCGTTCCTATTAATCAAGTTCGTCTTTTTTGCCATACTTGCCATGTACGGATTAGTTGGGATAATTCTCTTCCTTGTGTTTGGTCCGGAACATCTTGCCGCCGTAATCGTTGGGACGCTCTTTTTGGGAACCATAATATTGTTCGCACTGAAGGCCACATTTCTTGATGCCAGTGAAACCATAATCCCTCAAAAGGATGGTTCGAACGAAACAGCGGCTTCCTTCAAGCCAGATGTTGACTTACTTGTCAGTGAGGATAACTCTAATAAAGTAAGCAAGAATTTATTAATGGATATAGCTGTAAATTTAGTAAGACTGTTGATGATGAAGTGAACTATTTCAAAGATGGAAGGCCATATTGGCACCAAATGCATGGAAACGAAATCATTGAATCAGGTGTCGGGTATTTGATTGATGCAGGGTAAGTGTACAAGAAATGGTCCGCAAAAAGTGGCCGGGGTCACCTTTCCGTAATTTGGTTATTTGTTTGACAGGAATGGCAGCAGTATCGTAAAGTAAAATTTCATTGGTGTCGAAATAGAGAATAGAGTCGTGCCGCCACAACCATCAGAATAATATTGAAAATTGTTGCTTGAAAAGGTCTTAAATCATCACTTTTGACCCTGAAACGATGTATTTGAAAGAGAAGGACCCTACAAACATCCTGCGGATAAGTCTCAGATGTTCATGTTTGCTGCGAAAGAGGTATCCACGATTCACAGGCCTACGCAGTTTTGGTAGCCTCAGAGGATAGGAAATGGAGGAATCATACATGACAACAGCAATCGCGTATGAGGTACTGGACAAAGCCCTCCGGCAACCGGAAACGGACCGGGTACGCATCGCGGAGGCCCTCATTGCCGGTCTGGATGCACAGTCGGACAGAGAGATCGAGCGCGCTTGGCAGCTTGAGATTGACAAGCGTCTTCATGAGATCGACACAGGTACCCTCAAGTGCATCCCTTGGGAAGATGTAAGGGATCGGCTCTACCGGAACGCCGATGTACAGCGTTGATGTACACCCCGATGTGTATGCCGAGATGGAACACTCGCGCATGTGGTACGAAGAACGTGCAGAGGCCCTCGGGACAGCATTCCTCGTCGAGGTGGACAGTGCTATTGAAAAGGTGCGCGAATCGCCCATGATCTGGCCGTTTGGCGACGAAGACCGTGGCATCCGGCGATACCTTGTTCACCGTTTTCCTTATGGTGTGGTGTACCGAGTGAGCAATCACATCATCCAAATTATTGCCGTGATGCATCTTCGGCGCCATCCGGACTACTGGCGAGGGAGAGTCCAGTATTGGAAAGGAGGGCACTCTGAGCAGCCAATCGGGTAACAGGGAGTTCCCCCAGCAGTCAGAAAGATCAAGGCAGGGCTTTGGTCACAACCGAACCCAATACCGGTATGTGGATTTAGGCACAATACCCGTGAATTAATGTCATTCATCCAGCCCCCTGTAACAGTATCTCGACATCTTGAGCACTACAAGAATTTGAACCTTAATATCCCGCGAACCTGGTTTCTTGATCAGTGTTTACTTTCCGCTTTTTCTTTCTTGCTGGTTCACCCTTGCCTTCAGTTCCTTCCCTGCTTTGAAAAAAGGCAACTTTTTGGGTTTGATTGGCATCTTTTCCCCGGTTTTCGGATTTATGCCAACATAGCCTTCGTATTCCTTGATAGAAAAACTGCACAACCCCCGTATCTCCACCCGGTCTCCACGGACAAGGGCATCTGCCATGTTATCAACAAACAGGTCAACGACTTTTGAGGCTTCTGGTCTGCTCAGATCTGCTTTTTCTCTCAGAGCAGATACCAATTCCAATTTGTTCATAATTTCCTCAGATAGGCAATCTTTTTTGTATCAGATTTAGCATAATGGAACAACAGACAGTTTTGGAGAACAGAACACAATGTTTTGCCAGTTGAGTGGATGATTCCCCTTCCGTCATTAAATTATTTTTGGTACAGAACTGCTGTACTGTTGACTTTGTTTATAACTTCTTCAATCAGCCAATCCGGCTCTATCACCCGCGCATCTTCTCCGAAGGATAATATCCAGGCGATCAGTTCCACTTTTGATGAGGCGGAAAATCCAAGACGGATTTTATCATC
>CAIMCT010000259.1 GCA_903839535.1 uncultured Desulfobacteraceae bacterium | reverse complement strand
AACTGCGGGAGGAAATTTATGAAAATCGCGTCATCAGATATACAAATGGCATCAAGCCGGTCATTATTGGAGACTCGTGAAAAATCTGAGACATTATCGGCCTGGACGGGGAAAAGACCCGAAACGAATTTAAACGCTAATTCAAACAGGGTAGCGGCTGTGGCCAATCAGGGACAAGGGGTGATTGCAGACAAAGTAACGCTTTCAAATCAGCAACAGCCTTCGGGATTGGACCGCAGCGCAGATAAAACATGCAGCGCTTGCGATAATGGCGGATCATCTGGTGGGACGGAAAATCAGGTATCCATGTTGAAACTTCTCGTCGAGAATATGATCGGAAGAAGAATTAATATCCATAGCTATTCGAGCACCAGTAGTGAAAGCGCCCAAACCTACAGTAAAACGCCTGAACAATCAGCAGATAATCAGACATCAGGGGGGCAAGGACAAGGGGCGCAAGGGGTGCAGCAGGGGTGGGGCATCGAATATGACTCTAAAGAATCATACTCCAGGATTGAGTCAACTTCATTTTCAGCTCAGGGAATAATCAAGACAAGCGATGGCCGGGAGATCAACTTCGCTGTTAATCTTGAGATGAAACAGGAATTTTACCAGGAAAGCAGCGTGTCACTCAGGGCAGGAGATGCCGTCCAGAAGGATCCGCTGGTAATTAATTTCAATGGTTCTGCTGCTGAGCTAACGGATGCCAAGTTCGCTTTCGACCTGAATATTGATGGAACAAAGGATAATATTTCTTTTCTGCAACCCGGCAGTGGCTTTCTGGTGCTGGATAAAAATAAAGACGGAGTCGTCAACGATGGCAGCGAGCTTTTCGGTCCCAGAACTGGAGACGGGTTTTCAGAGCTTGCCAAATATGACGAAGATAATAATAACTGGATAGACGAAAATGATTCTATCTATAACCAGTTATCTGTCTGGACCAAAAATGAATTGGGGGTGGATCAACTAAGCAGTCTGAAGGAAAAGAACGTTGGTGCGATTTATCTATCCAATGTCAGCACTCAATTTGATCTGACAGACAGCAACAACCAACTGAAGGGACAGGTCGCAGCGACCGGTATCTATGCTGATGAGGGCGGAGGCATAAAAACCATCCAGCATTTGAACTTGGTGGTGTAATCCTGCCCACGGCCCCTACTGCTGATATTCCATATTAGGAGATTTTATTATGGCAATTGAAGGCATCACGCAAGGGTCACCACAGGCTGTGCAGCCGCAGCAACAGTTGCCGCCCGCTCAGCCTTCGGCATTTTCTACTGCGAAGTCGCCGGGTTCTCCAGGCGATGTACTTACAATCAGTCCTGAGGCAATGGCCCTTTCCCGACAACGACAGGACGGCGATCCTGTTCAGGGTAGCGGAGCAGCAACCCGGTTTGGGGTGTCCGATAAGAATAAGGTTGATGGGACGCAGGAATGCCAAAAATGTAATAATCGGAAGTATAAGGATGTATCCAACGATTCCTCTGTGTCTTTTCAAACGCCAACTCGCGTTTCACCCGGATCTGCGGAAAGCCTGGTCCGCGCCCATGAGCAGGAGCATGTTGGTCACGAGCAGGTTCGGGCAGGTAAGGAGGGACGGAGTGTGGTAGCGCAGAGTGTAGCCATTCACTATGCAGCCTGTTCTGAGTGCGGGCGATTCTATGTGGAGGGTGGCACTACTACGACGATAACCAAAGCAGAGGGTAGATCAAGTTCCGGCGAAGAATCCACTCCGAAGCAGGCAAAGGGACGCACACTGGACATTCGTGTGTGAAAAGCAGACTGGAAGTTTACTGCATGCTCCCTCTCCCAGCGAGGGAGGGTTGGGGCGGGGGTTTAAAAGTTAGGATCATGTAAAAGAAAAGGAGCAATGTTCCAATTTGTTGGAACATCACCCCTTTTCTCTTGAAACTTTGCTACTTAAAAATTATTTGCCGAACAGTTTGGCGATTGCTGCTGCCTGCGGATGTGCATAAATGAGGATCAGCGCAATTACGAGTGCATAAATACAAAGAGACTCGATCATGGCCAGACCGATCAACAGGGTAACGGTAACTTTGCCGGAAGATTCGGGATTTCGTGCAATACCTTCAACTGCGGCTTTTAATCCAAGACCCTGTGCAATGCCGCAACCAAATGCTGCTACTGCAATACCAAAACCTGCTGCCGTTACGCATGCGATGAAAAACTGTAATGCTTGTGCTTCCATACTTAATTTCTCCTTCTGATTAATGATGTGAATACATTTGGGCTTCTTCCGTTATCCCAAAGCTGGTGAAAACTTTATCGTACAAATATTTTTTTAAGCCACGAATGAACACAAATAATAAAACTCGTTCCTGCGAATCAGCGCGGGAATGTGTACTCTTTGATAAGAGAGAGTGTCTTCTGTTGAGTCTCGGATCAATGCGCATGTTCCATGGCGCCAGTGAAATACATGATTGAAAGCAGAAAGAAAACAAATGCCTGAACCAGCGCTACGAAAATACCCAGCGCCATTATGGGCAGCGGGGCGAAGAAGGCACCAGCAAGGACGAACAGAATCCCCAAAACCAGCTCATGCCCCATCATGTTTCCAAAAAGACGGAAGGAAAGGGACAGGATTCTGGCAAGGTGACCGATGACTTCTATGGGGAAAATAATCGGAATCATCCACCATACGGGACCACAAAAATGTTTGATATACTTGATGCCGTGGTATTTGATCCCGATAATGTGGGTAAAGATGACAACCGTAAGCGCACAGGATGCCGTGGTATTCAGGCTGGCGGTTGGGGGGAAAAAGCCCGGCACCAGTCCAATCAGATTCGAGGAAAAAATATAGATGAAAATTGTGGCGGCCAGCGGCAATAACCAGCGCCCTTCCTCTCCGGTGACATCCACCATGAATTCTTCAATTCCGGAGATGACCAATTCAAAAAAATTCTGCCCCTTTGAAGGAATCATGCTGATACTCTTTGTTCCCAACGCACCAAAAACGACCAGGAGCGTCATGACAACCCATGAATAGACAACATGGGGATAGGCATGAGCAAAATGTCCCAGGCCAATGGCCTCGAATAACTTGACAAAAAATAGATAGGGATGTTCCACCTTACATTGCCTCCTTGAAAAAAAGATTTTTAAGTTCACGAAGCGTGGCGAGCATGATGCTGGCGACAACAACAGAAAGACCAATAAAAAGTCCCAGAGGATGAACATAATGTCCTGATATCAGGATAAATATGATAAATCCACTGAGGATGAACCGTACATAATACTTGGCCAGAATAACATTGTGGGAAGTAAGATTGGACGGTGTAAGTGATTTTTTCAGGGTTCGGGATAGCAGATGAAAATTGATGGTGACAATCAGCCCCCCAAAAACGATTCCCCAGAGGATGTCCGGAGTTGCCAGAATAAGACCTCCGACACTAACCACCGCAAATACCAGCCAATTGGCTTGGGTGACAAAGGTCAAAAGGTTTTTTTGAATCGTGGTTGTTTCTGTATTTTCTGTCATTGATAACTTACTTGATACACTCAATTGATTGTTCACACAATACATTATCTTACAAATTTCTGCTTTTCCGGATTGCCAGACCAATGTTGCGATACCCGGCCGCAATTCCCAGGCAAAGAAAAATAAGGGTCAGCCAAGGGGACATCCGAAAATATCTGTCCAGATAAATGCCTGCAGCCAGTCCGATAAAAATGGACAGGGCAACCGATAATCCAAGGCTGCTGTAATAAGCCAGCTCCCTGATGTTTCTTATGGTTTCCCTTTTCATGAAAAAGAACACCCTTTTGTTCAGAAAGATTCAAGCTTCCTGTGTAAAGTTTCCTGCAACTAACACAGGATTATTTTCAAGTCAATGCAAAAAATCAAATTGACGGCTATCCATCACCGGACCGTCCAGGCAGGCATGAAGTCGCCTGGCATCCGGACGTTTACTCTTGACCGCACAGCCCAGACAAGCGCCCATGCCACATGCCATAACGGTTTCCATGGAAATCTGGCAGGGAATGTTCAACGATTCGGCGATACCGGCCACACAGGCCAACATGCCGGAAGGACCGCAGGCCAGAATGATGTCGGGCAGTCGTTCTCTGGCGCAAAGCTCCATGGGATGGGTGATAAGGCACTGGTCACCCAGGCTGCCGTCGTCCGTGGTGATGGTGACCGGCAGATTCAGGGCGGTGAAATCAGCTTCGCATAAAATATCGGACCTGGATCTTCCGCCGATAAAAATAATGGAGCTTGACAGGTCGATCTGTTTTTTAAAAAGGGATGTCGCCAGAAACAACATGGGCGCAACCCCAATACCACCTGCCGCCATAAAAATGCGGGTGCAGTCTGGAGGAACGGAGAATCCATGCCCCAGAGGCCCCAAGATGTCCACAGTGTCGCCGGGCTGGCGGAGGGAAAGGCTGTAGGTAATTCTGCCAACGACTTTAACCAGAATTTCAATGCCCTGAAAAACGCCATTTTCAGATTCGATCAGACGATGAATGGAAAAAGGTCTCCGAAGCAGCGGATCTGTCTGGTTTGGCAAGCGAAGCATCACAAACTGGCCAGGGGTGGAATATGCGTACTGAGCAGAAGTAGTGATCCCGATCCGGTAACAGGATGAACTTAGTGGCTGATTCCATAAAATGGCGGCTTTATCAATATTCATCTGAAGAAGACTTTTTATGTGATTCCAATGACTGTGGCGAACCGGCCTGTTAATCTTTCTTTTCGGTATGAAAAAAAGAGATCTGTACGGCACCTGGTGCAGAGGTTGCTTGAAACTATGTGGTTACTGGGAATTCCTGCCTCTGTCAACTGATCTTTGCTGATGGCCCAAAAATCAAAGCAGTCCTTTCGGTTTTTATATGACCAGAACGCTTTGGGTATTTCGGTGCGGTAGTGAATAAATTCCGCACAGCACGGACCCAGGGAAGGGCCGATGCCTGTTAAAAGATTCTTTGGGTCGCTGTCAAACTCCTTTATCATGGTCTGGATCGTGAGTCCAATAATATTTAGAATGCTGCCCCGCCATCCGGAATGGATATTGGCCACGGCTCTTCGAATCGGATCATAGATCAAAACCGCCTGACAATCCGCCGTTTGAATTACCAGATATTTTCCAGGAAAATTGGTGATCATGGCATCTCCGGATTTTGTCTTGTCCGAATAAATGCTGTCATCGGCAGGTAACCGTTCACTCCCCCTCCCAGCGGGAGGGGGCCGGTGGGAGGGCAAGTGACAGCATTTCCCCCCTCCCAGCCTCCCCCCGCTGGGGGGAGGGGGCTGAACGCTTACGCTGGCGGGGTTGCATTTGGAAATATTTATAATGGTTGTTCCATGTACCTGATTGGCGAATACAAGCTCGCAATGCTCCAAGCAGTTAGAAATTGCCGCACGGTTCTGAAGAACATGGTCAAGGCTGTCGCCATTCCCCATGCCAATATTCAATCCCTGATAGCGGCCCTTGCTGAATCCGCCCAGACGGGTAAAAATCCCGTGCCTGATTTCTGCGTACTCAGACAGGTGGGGAAACTCCAGATACGAAAGGTCATGGTTGTGTCGGCGTATCATGGTGTTCAAGCCCTTGCCAGCGTCAAGACATCCACGCGGGCCGCTCCGGCCTGGATTAATATCCGGGCGCATTCATCAACCGTTGCACCGGTTGTATAAACATCATCAATAAGCAGGATGTGTTTTTCGGCGGCCTTTTCCGGTGCAGTGACCCTGAATGCATTGGCGATGTTTGTTTTTCGCAGGTCCTTGTTCAATCCGACTTGTGGCCTCGTCTGTCGGCATCGCAACAGAATGTCCGGGTCTGTTTTCAGGACAGGAAACCCCAAGTCCGGATGCTGACGGTTCAGGTCAGTTAAATGATTGGCGAGAAGAAAAGCCTGATTAAATCCGCGATTCCGGAGCCTTATGGTATGAAGGGGGACAGGAACGAGGATATCTGGAACTGTCGAAGCTTTTTGCTCGTACATCCCGTGAAAGGTGTGCAACATCAAAAGTCCCAGAGGCTTGGCCAAATGAATTTTGAAGCGAAACTTGAAATCCTGAATTATCCGTCTTAATGCACCCTCATAGATTCCGGCAGCGCGGGCCTGATGAAAATGACTGGGGGCGATAACGCAGTTTTCGCAGAGATGATCCTCCACTTCGAAAGCGTCAAAGACAGTACCGCACCGGGGACACAGAGGGGATTGGGCCGGCTGAAAATCCATTAGGCATGCCGAACACAGAAAGCGGTTCATGGCCTGCCCGAAGGTTAACTCAATGGTTGCGCACAGTTTTTCATCCCTTCGTGGGTCAGGACGCATAAAGGCTCTGCAGTTCAGGCACCGACTGGGAAAGATGGCTTCGGCAAAAGCTTTGATGATCCTGAACATAACTCAATCCTGCATTTTATGAGAGATGAAAGCCCACACAGCCGATTCAATAAATTCGGACAGATATTTTCTGTTCCCCTGCCCGTTGGACAATCGCTTTAAGAAGTTCCTCAGATATTTAGCCCATCCACTGCACTGCTTGGTTACGCCGCTTAAATGTACATAATAAACATTGGAGTATCTCTATTATTCCAAAAAGTTATGGATTCCAATAAAATTTCATTGGCTGTATTCCACTGTTCTGAGTTAACACCCATAAATCTATTAGGATTTTTATACACAAGAACAAGACCATCCTGTATAGTCAGCCAAGACAAATCTGTCATGCAATCTCTGAAGGCGTCCCAGTTAAAACCAAAATATGCGGGAAAACACATTTTCAAAGCTACTTCTTGAAAAAATGAGTGTTTATCGTTTACCTTATCACCGTCAATATAAATAAAAATGACTTGTCTTTTAGATAAAAACTCTGGCAGTTGGTTAGATTCAAAAATAGTAACAGCGTTACTCATAGGATCACCTCCTTAATTCCACCTGGTAGGCAAGAACATCTTCGGCTTCCTCATTGAGACGGTCAGCCCGATTATTGATAATTTCCAAGTCTCTGTTCTCCTGTTCACTCCGGATATTATGAGAGATGAAAGCCCACACAGCCGACTCAATAAATTCGGACAGATTTTTCTGTTCCCCTGCCTGTTGGGCAATCGCGTTAAGGAGTTCCTCAGATAAAATGAGAGATGTTTTTACTTGCATAACTCATTCCTGCATTTTTCGAATCATGGCTTCGGCAAAACCGGAACAGGAGACTTCGGTAGCTTCAGGAATCTGGCGGGCCAGGTCATAAGTAACTATGCCTGCCTGAATGGTGGACTGAAGAGAGGTTCGAATACAGGCGGCAGCTTCTTTCCATTCCATATACTCCAGCATCATGGCGGCAGACAGAATCAAAGAGCCGGGGTTGACCTTGTCCAGCCCCGCATATTTCGGAGCCGTGCCGTGTGTGGCCTCAAATACCGCACAACTGTCGCCGATATTGGCACCGGGTGCCATGCCAAGACCACCTGTCTGGGCGGCCAGGGCATCGGAAAGATAATCTCCGTTCAGGTTCGGGGTGGCGATTATGTGAAATTCCTCCGGCCGTAGCAGCACTTGCTGAAACAGCATGTCCGCGATGCGGTCCTTGATCACGATCTTTCCCTTGGGCTGAATCCCGCCATGGACTTCAAAAAGCTCTTTTTCCGTGATCGTTTGATCCGGAAATTTCTCCCGAGCAACCTCATATCCCCAAAGGCAAAAGGCCCCCTCGGTAAATTTCATGATATTGCCCTTGTGCATCAGGGTCACAGATGGCAACTGGTTTTCAATTGCATGGGAGATAGCAGCGGCCACAAGGCGCTTACTGTTTTGGGGACTCATGGCTTTGATGCCGATGCCAGAGAGATCGGGAACCTGAACGCCCATGACCTCCTTCAGAAACCGGATCACCTTTTCAGCATCCTGACTTCCGGACGGCCATTCAATGCCGGCATAAACATCTTCGGTATTTTCCCGGAAAATCACCATGAGGACTTTTTCCGGATGCTTCATGGGGCTGGGAACACCCTGAACGTGGCAAACAGGTCTGATGCAGGCGTAAAGGTCAAGTTTCTGTCGAAGGGTGACATTAACGCTTCGAATGCCTTTCCCCACAGGCGTGGTGAGAGGCCCTTTAATGGCTACAACATGTTGCTGGATGGCTTCCAGTGTCTGCGACGGAAGCCATTCTCCGGTCTGGTGAAACCCTTTTTCTCCGGCAAGGATTTCGAGCCACTGTATCATTTTTTTCCCCGAATATGCTTTTTGCACCGCCGCATCCACGACTTTCTGGGTTGCCCGCCAAATATCAGGGCCGGTTCCATCGCCCTCTATAAAAGGAATGATGGGAAAGTCGGGTACAGTGAGGCTGCCATTGCTGTTTTTAACGATGTTGCTGAAGGAAATCATTCATACCTCTTTGTTTCAGTAATATTTTCAATTCACTCACGTCATTTAAACCTTTTAATTTCTCTTTTCAAAACCATCAAGATGTTTGTGTATCTCTAACGTACTTTATGATATTCCCTTTTTTGGTATCTTTCTTAAATTTCATCGAACGCTCTTGTGCCCGCTAATCACAACTAAAATCGAAAGGATTCCCCCCTTTGAAAAAGGGGGGCCAAGGGGGATTTAGGAGGCTATCCACCTGAAAAATCCCCCTCGGTCCCCCTTTTCCAAAGGGGGAAGTATCATTTTCATATATGGGGTGATCGGATTTAAGAAAGATACCTTT
>CAIMCT010000258.1 GCA_903839535.1 uncultured Desulfobacteraceae bacterium | reverse complement strand
GATCCTGAAACCAGTCCCGATATAGGCCGATCAGGGTTTTCATTTTGAAGTTGCAGGTGAAATTGAAGCTATCCTCTATATCCGCCAGACTGCCGGTGTAATCCACGGTGGAAAAATCAAGATGAAGAACAATTAATGCGTTTTTTAGCGGGGTCGGATTGTTCCCGATCCATGTGTTGCCGAACAGCTCTTCGAACCTGTCTTTCTGATGAATGCTGTAATAGCATTCCAGAATCCTGCACCACAGAGACTTGCCAAACCGCCGGGGGCGCAGAAACACAGGATTCAGAATCATTTCCAGCTCTGGTATATACCGGGTTTTATCTACAAAATAACCGTTTTCGGCCACAATCTCCTCGTAATTGGCTACACCATACAGAATGCGTTTTTTCATCGAAATCTCCTTTTGAAAGTATGAACATGGCCAGTCTTATATTATACTTCTAAGCCATCTTACCGTGAAAAGACTTTTTAAACCATGAAAATCTCACAAGGTAAATATTGGGTACGATTTTCCTTATACCAACATCGAAAGTTGAAGCAACTGATCCATACAGTCAAACTGGCTAAAGCCCCGAATGATGTGATAAATATATTGGATAAAACTTTGGTTGTTGTTTAAATAGGATTGTGATAAACTTCCGTAATTTTGTAGATTTGTGGATATTGCGTATGCAAAACAGGAGGATGAGCATGACCAGAATCAAGACTGAAATAATTGGAATTATAATTTGTCTTTTGATATCCGGATTTGTGTCGCCTGCCTTGGCGCTGGACGGCTTCACCCAGGTGGATTGCGAGCGGTTGGTGCGTGGAGGCAATCCAGACAATTATGCCCAAGCAATTGGATCGGGCGTTGAGAGAGGCTGATGCCGGTCGGCATTCCGACGAAACATCCAATCATCCGCTGCTCGCAGCCAAGGAACAGTATCGTCTTCTGGTGCAAAACAGCCACGGCATCATTTACGAGATTCAACCCGACGGGGTGCTTCGTTTTGTCTCTTCCGGCTGGACTCGGTTGCTGGGACATGATGTGTCCGATGTTGTGGGTCATGACTTCAAAATTTTTGTTCATCCCGACGATATCGCGGTCTGCGAAGTCTTTCTGCAGAAAACAGTAGCTACTGGTGAGGCTCAGGAGAGAATTGAGTATCGTGTATTACATAAGGATGGCTCCATCCGCTGGCACCAGTCCAATATTATGCCATGTTTCAATGATAGTCACGAGATCATCTCTTTTGTAGGCAATGCTGTTGATATCACAGACCAAAAGCGTTACCAAGCAGAATTGGAGCAGGCCCGAATCATAGCAGATGCCTCCAATAAAGCTAAAACCGATTTTCTATCTATGATCAGCCATGAGATCCGCACCCCATTGAATGCGTTGATCGGGTTCAGTACGCTGGCACAGGAAACAACAGATCCAGATCGGCGCATCGAATATTTGGGAATTCTTGAAGACTCGTCCCGCATCCTGATGGACCTAGTCAACAATATCCTGGATATGTCACGGATCGAGAGCGGACAGTTGAATCTGGAGCTGCTTCCCTTGAATCTGCCGGAGCTGGTCGCCCGAATCACCAGCCATCATGCCCCCCTGGCGGCGCAGAAAGGGCTCGATTTCAAGGTAACTTACGCGTCAGATATTCCCCAGTGGGTTATCGGCGACCCGTTACGGTTGCAACAGATACTGACCAATCTGATTTCCAATGCCATCAAATTTACCCAAACCGGAAGCATTACCTGCACGATAGGAATGGCGCAGCCGCAACCTATAGCGCAACTGAGCGGTGGCTATCATCAGCCACTGCATATTGCTGTGCATGACAGCGGTATCGGTATTGCCGAAGACAAACTGCCGCTTCTGTTTCAGCCCTTTCAACAATTGTTCCCTGGTATCGCGCGCCGCTATGGCGGCAGCGGACTGGGTCTTGCGATCGTTCACAGTCTGGTCACACTTATGGATGGCCAGATAGATGTTCGCAGCCATGAGGGCGGGGGAACCTGCTTCAGTCTGACCCTTCCCATGCAGGTCACCACCGCGCCACTGCTGCTACGTCACGATGTGTCTGTAACTAAGCCGATGCGCATTCTGGTGGTGGAGGACAACGCATTCAACCGGCGATTACTTACCGATACCCTGTTGGCCTGGAAACATGTAGTAACTCAAGCGGAAAACGCGCAACAGGCACTGACTTTGAAGCGCCAAAACGACTATGATCTGGTGATTCTGGATATCCGGATGCCGAACATTGATGGAATTGAACTGGCCATTCTGCTTCGCCGGATGGAACAGGACGGTTCAACT
>CAIMCT010000257.1 GCA_903839535.1 uncultured Desulfobacteraceae bacterium | reverse complement strand
TTTTCCGGATTTTGCATCCGAGAATCCAGCCCAGTCCGTGACCAGCTTCGGGGGGATGCTGTTCATGATGCTTGCATCGGTCCTGATCGGCGCGGTGATCCTTCTGGAGGCCGGACCTGTATATCGCCTGTTTATGGCGGGCATAAAGGGAAAACCGGTCTCTTTCTGGTTGTGGAGCTGGTCTGCTGCGGCTTTTTTCGGCGCATTAGCCCTTTGTATCGCCGCCATGGTCATCTCCATGCGATTTGGCGAAACCCGTCTGAAACAGGAGAATGCTCATGTCCCTTAATTTCGAACCAATACGCGTTAACCAGCAGGAAGCATATATCAGGATGCTGGCCCTCTGTCCGCAACCCACTTCCGATTACAGCTTTGTCAATCTGTGGGCCTGGGCGGATGAATACGGGCTGATTTGGGCCTGGGAGAATGATATGGTCTGGATTCAGCAGACGTTTCCGGAGCCTTTTTACTGGGCTCCGGTTGGCGACTGGAATCAAGCCGATCATCCTGTGGATTATCTGCGAAAATTCCGATGCATAGTTTGATGGCTATGCACAAGAATCAACCAGTTTCACCTGATGCGAAAACAATAAACGGTGCATCACGATACAATTACCGGAGGTATTGAAATGACTGATGTTGACAAGGCCAAGGAGTTACTCGAATTAGCGGAAAACTGGTTGGAGCCATTTGATGTAACAGATCCCTTTTCCAACCTGCGATTGGAGGGATACCTGTCGCTAAAGCCTGATTACCGCTATGGCGCTCTTGCCTTGCTCAAAGTCGGAGGCAATGAAGCGCCGCAGCGAATTTTGGCTACTCCAAAATTGCATTACCCTTTCGACCGGGCCGGCGCATTTCATTTTCCATCTGTAAGGCAGATAGATATCTATGAAAAGATTGATGGAACAAACATCTTTGGATATCAATTCAAAGACTCCCAGGACAATTTGCATCTGACGTATAAACTACGGCTTCATCCAGTCCTTCGAAATGGAAAGTGGGGTAACTTTCTCGACTTATGGAAAGAGATGCTGGAACGATATCCACGAATTCCGGAGCTTCCCGTGCGAAACAAATGCTCCCTGAGCTTCGAGCTTTTTGGATCTCGAAACGCTCATTTGATGATGTATGACACGCCACTTGATTGCGCCCTGCTATTTGGGTTGGAACCAAATGGGCGATACATATCCATAGATGAAATTGACAGTTTGGGAGTCCCTGTTCCGACACATTTTGGGCGTTTAAAGGCTGGGGATGACCCTGTCGCCGCATATAGACAAATTCGGGAAAAACTTCAAGCTTCAATTCAATCCCAAGACGATGAGAAATTAAGAGGATATGAAGGCGCCGTCTGGTATATTACTACTGCAAACATGGAACGGGTGTTATTCAAATGCAAACCGGAATCGGTTGAGGCGATCCACTGGAAGGGAGGCATCAATAAAACAGCAGTAATGGCGACTTGCTGGAATCTTCTCGAAACAGAGGATGTCCTGGAGTATGGAAAGCTTGAACGGCTGCTTCTTGAAGAATATTCCCAGGCGGAAATTGATGCATTTCGGGAACACATCGCCACTTGTATTGCAGATGTAAGCGATGAACTGAATTTTCGGAATCTTGTCTTACAGGCATATAATAAAATCGGGATAAAATTGGCCGAAGATAAGGCGACTGTTATGCGAAAGCTTTCAACCGAATTCCCAAGGTCGCTGATGAAAAAAGCTTTTACGCTGATTTCCAGGTATGGGGATGCATGAACTATATATTCACCGTCAGACATGTATGTAGTGTCTGAACGGAAACCCCCTAACAATTTAATAATAAAGGCTATAGTGCTTGATTTTGAAAACGAAGATTTAGTGGTTTTTAGTGGCTATTCTTAGTTTTATAATTTCCGAAAAATTAGATATACGCAAAATCAATATGTTAGCGTTTGGCATTGGTTTTGCTCGTTAAAAAATCTCTGTTTCAAAAAACGGTGCATATCATAAATATTATCATGTTGTTAAGGGGTTTCCGTTCAGACACTACTTATGTAAAGGTTGGTTACAAAATGAATCAGGAAGAACTGATCCAAGACTGGTTGGATTCATCTGGCCAGAATTACCTATCAATGCAGAACATGTTCAACAACGACGAATATGTCTGGTCTCTGTTTGTTGGGCATCTCTGTATCGAGAAGCTGTTAAAAGCCTGCTACGTCAAATCTGTTGGTAATATCGCTCCAAGAATTCATGATCTTTATAAGCTTGCTGTCAAATGTGATCTGGAAATGACCGAAGAAAAGATGGATTCACTTCAGTATATTACTTTGTTCAACATTGAAGCCAGGTATGAAGATTATAAACGTGAGTTTTATCATAAATGTACAAGGGATTTTGCCGAAAAAAACATTCTTGTTATCAAAGGGATTCGAGCTTGGCTACTGGAAAAGATAAAAGGGTAATCCGTGAGGAAGTGAAAAGGTATATTTCGCTATTACAGGATCAGAATATTCCTGTGATCAAGGCATACCTTTTTGGGTCTCATGCCCAAAACATGGCGGATGAATGGAGTGATATTGATGTTGCTGTCGTGACGGACGGGTTCATTGGAGATCGATTCGATTTTCGATTTTTGCTGACCAAGCTGGCCAGAAAGATTGATTCCGATATTGAGCCTCATCCCTATTTGTCATCAGAATTTAACAGCGGTAATCCCATGGCAGCAAAAATTATGATGGTCGGAGACAGGATTCTGTAGATTATAACCAAAAAACAATTGTATCTTGTTGGCAATCTGTAGGAGGAGCTAATCGACTACCTTACAAACATAAACACATAAGAAATATCAGACTATGGACAATTATCCAGACCGGCAAAGAATGACTATTGAGGTGCAGGACATATATTTTGTCTTCTTGTCGGAGTTATAATTCTTTAAGAATTGACGGCGGAGATATTGTTGTTTCAGGAATACAGTCTGTGCCTCCATGTTAGTTGTAAGGTAAGATTATGCATGATCATAATTTCAAGAACATGATTCTGGACTATCCCGTTCAGTCTCTGGAATTTTTTGCCGGAGAAGAGGCCGGATCAGATTTGTTGGAGGCCAGAATAATTCCCGTTCGCCAGGAACAACTGAAAGAAC
>CAIMCT010000256.1 GCA_903839535.1 uncultured Desulfobacteraceae bacterium | reverse complement strand
ATACTCGGCGGCTACATTGAGCGGGCCGATGACGGCATCCAGTGTTTCGTTGACACCTGCTACAACTCTGGCAAAATCGCCCTGGTGTTTGGTAGCGTCGGCTCTGGTTGCAAGCTTTCCTTCTATTGCAGCTTTGGAGAGCATTTTAGCGTCAACTACCAGAATGTTTACAGCGTCAATGCACTGGTTAAGGTTGTTTTTGATCTCATTGAAATCGCCGTTGTAGGAATCGGTGATTTTCGGCGGGATATCGCCCTTGCTGATTCTGTCCACATACTCGGCGGCTACATTGAGCGGGCCGATGACGGCATCCAGTGTTTCGTTGACACCTGCTACAACTCTGGCAAAATCGCCCTGGTGTTTGGTAGCGTCGGCTCTGGTTGCAAGCTTTCCTTCCACTGCGGCTTTGGAGAGCATTTTGGCATCAACTACCAGAATGTTTACGGCGTCAATGCACTGGTTAAGGTTGTTTTTGATTTCATTGAAATCGCCGTTGTAGGAATCGGTGATTTTCGGCGGGATATCGCCTTTGCTGATTCTGTCCACATATTCAGCAGCCACATTGAGCGGGCCGATGACAGCGTCAAGTGTTTCGTTAAGACCGGTCGCAATTCCCCTGAATTCGAAATTGATCTTGTCTGCATCAGCTCTGGTAGCCAGTTTGCCACCAACTGCGGCATCAACCAGTTTTTTGATTTCCGCCAGCATGGTGTTGATGATTCGTTTGAGCATCTGAGAAATGAAGACACCCATAATGATAGCCAGCAGGAAACCGGTGATCATAAAAGCCGTCATCATATATGTGGCGGTGTTGGCGATTTTGGTGTTATCTTCAGAAATCGCCTTTCCTTGTTTGATTTTGAGATCCATGAGTTTTTCGAGAACGTTCTGTTCATTTCGGGATGCCGTCGCAGCATCGCCCTTTAAAATAGCCTGGGCTTCGCTGACCTTGTCCTGGTTAACTAAAGCCACCATCTTGTCAAGATAGCCGCCATAAACATTTCGAGTCTGCTTAAACTCATCAAAGAGCTTTCTGGCTTCATCGGTGATGATGGTCTTTTCAAAAATACTGGCTTTATCTAAAATCTGCTTTTGAAGATCGACAATCCTTTTTTCAAAATTCGCACGTTCCTCTTTGGTGGTGGCATCCATCAGATCCCGTGTATTAACCCGTATTCTCTGGAAACCAATGGAGACATCAGCCAGTTCTCCAAGTGGAACAGTGACCTTTTCGTACAGCATCGTGTCCGCATCATCAATTTGTTTGATCTTGATGATGCCGAAGCCGCCAATCACGCAGGCGATCAGGGCGATCACGATGAAACCGGAGAGAACTTTTGTTGCAAGTGTCATGTTGTTAAACATACGATTTTCCTCCTTTTGGGTTGTGAGTTGAACATCAATTAGATAACGCACCGGGCCCTTTTTTTGCGGCAGTAAACCCTACAATGCCCACCAGAGCGATGAGTCCGGATATCAGGGATACAAGGATATAGTCTTGTAGAAGTCTGGTGCCTGTTTTTATATTGGCAAAACGGTTCATATTTATCTCCCTATTGTTAGTTGCATGTCATTGACTTAAGAAATTTATCCAGAAGATATTTCAGTCAATCGGTTGTACGCCGAAAGATATATTAGCCCTCCTTTTCTAAAAAAGGAGGAGAAACCCTATGTAGATGCGACCAGGGTATCCGCCCAAACCACTGCATCCCAGTACAGCACCGGAATCCGGTCCTTATCCATGCCGATGATGTCTGCATGCCGGGATACGGTGACCCAGTTCCCGGTTTCATAGGCCCGGACAAGGTTCAAATATTCAGACATTTCTCCTGTGCCTGATAACAGAGCATTACTAATATTTTTTGTAAACGGGAGTTTATCAAGTAAGGTATCCATGGACTCATCCATGATTGCATCAATCAGTGAGAAAAGCCCCAGGGTAAACAGTTCCGGCCCCCTGAGCTGTGTATTTGTGTTTCTCCATAGCAGTTCGCAGAATCGGGCGCGGATCACTGATACACGAACCAGCTCATTGGGCTTGTCTTCGGCAAATACGGACATGAAGAGAATGGGGATGAAGCGTCGAATGCCTGCTTCGCCCAGGCGCAGGACGGCCTGCCGGATGGAAGATATTTCCTGCCCCCGGCTGTAATACGGCGAGTTGATATATCGAAGCAGCTTTAAAGAAACGGATACATCCCGGGAAATTAGCGTGTCCACTGCTAAAATTTGCATGTCGTCCCGGTTCACTTCAGCCATGATCTGAAGGAGCGAGATTTTGCTCGTGGAAATATCGTGTGCTCTCAGAACCTGCGGTTTGCTGAAAAAATAGCCTTGAAAATAATCAAACCCCATTTCCATGTATGTTTCATATTCTTGATATGTTTCAACCTTTTCTGCCAGGAATTTTACCGTATAGCCGGATAGTTTGTCAAGAATCGCCTTTGCCTGCTCCCCTGGGGCCAGGCGGATATCGATCTTGATGATTCCAGCCATTGCGATCAGCGGCTCGAGGGCTGGATCGTAAATGAAGTCATCCATGGCCAATAGATAGCCGGCGGTAGCCATTTCCCTGCATGCCAAAATCACCGCATCTGTGGGGATAACATCTTCAAGGATTTCAACTATGAGACTTTCCTTGGGAAACAAGAGTGGAATTTTCTGAACCAGCAGTTCCTGAGTGAAGTTTATGAACGCTTTTGTTCCGCCCGTTATCTGCTCCATTCCCATGCAGAAAAAACTGTTGGACAGCACATTGCTGCTGGCCGTGTCACCGTCAATCTGAGGGAATGCATTGGATAAGCCATCCCGGAATAACAGCTCGTATCCGTAAATCTGTTTCGTTCGATTAAAAATCGGTTGTCTGGCAAGATATACATCCATGTCTTATAACTTCCTGAATAACTGTGAGTTGGGTACAACCTGCTCGAAAAGGTGACTGACTTCCGCCGGAAGCTTTTGCGTATGCTCAGTGGTGAAATATCCTCCGGTAAGAAGCGCCTGGTGAAACATCTTGATTACATCTACCCGCTGAGCATGCTGAAAATGCAAAAGGACATTCTTGCAGACAATCAGACTATAATCTGTTCCGATGGGTTTTAACGAGAGTAGATCATGATATTCAAAGGAGACCTGGTTTCGCAAAATTTCCGTCACCCGGAAGTGATCGGGTTTATCCGCAGGCTCGAAATATTTCGCAAAGAATTCTGGCGGCATTCGCTTTAGCTCGTCGTAATGATAAACTGCGTTTTTCAGCACATCGCCAAAATGATTGGCGCTATCGTAATCCGTTGCGTTCAGCCTAAGGTTCTTGAATGCAAATTTACCCATCTTCTCGGCCAGAACGATAGCGATGGTGTAGGTTTCCTGACCCATTGCAGAACCGGCATCCCATACCTTGAATCGCATTCTGCCGCTTGCAAAATGCACCGCATGCTCAACCGCATACTCAATAACCGGAAGATCTCTGAAAAAAAATGTGAAGGCCATAGTTATTCCTTTGTTTAGGCTGAACAACGAGTTCACCGGCAGCCCGATAGGCTGTCCAGTTCAACGACTGGTTATGCTTTGTTTTGAATTTTCGGGATATTATTCACAGCTTCATAAAATAGCCAGTTAAGTATATTAAACAGTTTCTGAATATTTTCTATAGCGGAGTAGGAAATGATTTCCATTGTAAGAATATTCTGCTGCAGCTTGCCGAACTGCCAAAAGTTCCCCGTTGTAACAATACCGAAAATCTCTGTATGTTCATCCTGATTAAACCGCTGGGCTGCTATCATTTCTGCGAGAGCCTGCGCCCAGCCTTCATTGAAATTGTCTTTTTTTGCTTCGGATACACATATGACCGGTTTCTCAAAAGTTGTTCCGATGTCAGAGGCGGGAGCAATAATATAATCAGGGATACCTGACAGACCGTCTTCCTCCGAAACATCAAATTTCATGTGTGACCAGAGAGGCAGACTGTTATGCTTTGACACTACACTCAGTATCGGAAAAATAATACTCTCGCAGATCACATATTCATTCACATAGTTTCTTCTCAGTTCCAGATTTTCTTTGATAAAGTTAAAAATATCCTCTTTGATGATAATTTCCCGTTCCTGCAAAAATGACAATTCTGTAAGCTTAATCCTAAATTTCGCTGCGACTTCTTCATATGTAGCAAATTTGCCGTAAGCCATATTTTCTCCTATTTTCATATTATCGGAAATAGTCTCCAGTTTTATGGGGGGACAAAAACTCTGTCCACCACCTATCCCTCCCACTAAATTTCTTAAACAAAAAATTTATGACGAGCCATTCCATAAAACTTTATCGTAAATATCTTCAAGTAATAGTTCGCAACCAATACCGCTTAAAATCAGCCTGTCTTGTATGTCTTCAAATTCAGTTAACAGCCATTGCCGCCCCTGTTTAAGGTGGTATTCAATATAGCAACTATCTTGGGCAATCAGAATATATTCTTGCAAACTTTCTAATCGTCGATATAGCTCAAACTTCTTCCCACGATCATAATTTGTCGTGGATTCTGAAAGAACTTCAATGACGGCAGTCGGGTTCAATAAAACATCCGTTTCGTTATCGGCAAATTTTGCTTCACCACAAAGCGCAACCACGTCAGGGTAAACATAATTCGTTTCTTTCACCCGGACTTTCATATCATTTGCGTATACTTTGCAGGGGCGTTTCTTAAATTGCCTGCCTATCTCAGTGATCAAATTAACGACTATTAGATTATGTTTTTCGCTTGCGCCGGACATTGCGTAAACAATCCCGTAAGCAAATTCGCTTTTATAATCCGCTTGACGTTCTTGCTCGATATATTCTTCTGAAGAAGGTGCGGTATCTGTTTTTATTTTAGGCAACATACTGGGATTTAAATATTCCAAAGAAAAGTGGGTGCTAAAAGTTAGACATTATATGTTATATCAAATAGTTATAACTATTTCGTTAGGTATTTTGATCCATAATGATATTTTCTTTCAGCCATTGAACAAAATCGGAGAATGTCATTTCTTCAGTCAGTTCAATAGCTGTCTTGTCATTAAGATGGAGATGCGGTATATGCTTTCCCACATTATTATATTCAACATCCTCAAATGCGGAACGGGCTGAAATTATGACATCACCAAAATATTCCGAAGTTTTTTTGTCCAATCATCAATTCCTTTATGACAAAATTCCCATTCAGCCATATCGCTTTCCCACACCTTGCTCACATTTTCACCTGAAGAGGTGTCCCCCAATTAGAATATCACCTTAAACGCCATTCATTCTAATTGCATTAGTCATACTCTTGCGCACATTCTGCAGCGATGTCAGGAGCATTTCCTGTGCATGGTGAACAAGTGGGTCTCCGTGACCAAAATATATGGTTTTGATATTTCTTCTGCACAGCTTTATCATGGCCTGATAGAATGCATTCTCGTAAGCGCCATCTGCGGAACGAATCATAACCGGCGTATCTCCAACGAATATGTCACCATGATCCTTGTTATACAGACAGATAGAATCGCTGGAATGACCTGGTGTATGAAGCACTTCAAAGTCCTGCTCGCCCATTCGAATTGTATCGCCATGTTTCAGAATGTGATCCACTCCTGCCATAAATGGGGAAAAGGCATAGACCTTTGGATGAAAGGCCGCTTTGATCAAGGGAAGAATGCCCGTATGATCGGAATGGTCATGAGTCAGGACGACCTGTTCAACTTTGTTTTTCCCGACACCCCCGTTCATCTTTCCAATGACTTCGATGATTGAGGGATCGTTGCCTACATCCACAAGGGTGTTCAGATCCTCAATGCGTTTCCATTCCCCCATGACCATATAAACATTGGAACTGTAGATGTCATGCTTCCCCAAGATTGGAATTATTTTCATCAGTTAGGAATTCCTGCTCCAGTTGGTGCTAGTTCCCAAGCTTTAGTTTTGAAACCAGCGGGAATATCAATCATGTCGTGCCTGTTTCTCAATCATTTCAGCATGCTGTGCCAGCTTGGGCAAATCAAGGATCAGGGCTACATTGCCATCGCCCAGGATCGTGGCACCGGACATATACTCGATATCCCGATACATCCGGCTCATCGACTTGATTACTGTCTGATGCTGACCAACCACCTGATCCACCACAAAACCCATTCGGTCGCCATCAATTCTGGCTGTCACGATCTGCTCGATTGCCGGAACTGTGCCGCCGTGCATAAACATTTCCCGCAGACGGATGTAAGGCACGATTTCTCCACGGATACTGGCGATATGTTTTCCATGGGCGCTGGCGACATCCTCCCTGGTCAGTTCGACGCATTCTTCAATGGCGGCCAGAGGCATGATGTAATGGACATCTTCAATCTGGACCAGCAGCCCGTCGATAATGGCCATGGTCAACGGCAACTTCAGGGTGATCGTTGTCCCTACGCCTTTTTTGCTGACAATCTCAATGGTTCCATGCAATGCATCAATGCCTTTTTTCACCACATCCATACCCACACCACGTCCGGAAACATTGGTGATGTTTTTTGCCATTGAGAACCCTGGCATCAGGGTCAGGGAAAAAATCTCTTTTTCGGACAGCATGACATCGGATGCAATCAGTCCTTTTTCAACAGCTTTGGCGCGGATAGCCTCGGCATCAAGGCCGGCACCATCATCGCTGATGCGGATAAAGACGTTGGCTCCGGAATGCTCGGCTGAGAGATGAACCGTTCCCTGCTCCGGTTTGCCTGCTGTCTTTCTGGCCTCCGGCATTTCAATGCCGTGATCAATGCTATTCCGAATTATATGGATGAGCGGATCATTCAGTTTTTCAATCACCGTTTTGTCCAACTCTGTTTCTGCGCCCTCTGTATTAAGGATGATCTCTTTGCCCAATTCCGTTGAAAGGTCTCGGACCAGACGCTCAAACCGGCTAAAGGTAGCGCCGATGGGGAGCATTCTTATACTCATCGTGTTGTCACGAAGTTCGGCGGTCAGGCGCTCCACCTCCTCCGCCACCTGAATCAGCGACAGATCGTTGAACCTGGCAGCCAGTTGGCTGAGACGTGATTGCACCGTAACCAGCTCACCCACCATATTTACCAGATCGTCAAGTTTTCCCGCCGGAACGCGGATGCTGGCGGTGGATTCCACGGCTTGACGCTTCTGACGCTTTTCACGAATGTGCTGCTGTTCAACAAGCGCGGACTGGACCTGATCATTGCTTACCATTCCGTAATCTACCAGAAGGGATCCGATCCGTTTCTGTGCGCTCAGCACCATTGTCAGCGTATTGGCGTTAAGATCGCCCCGTTCGACCAGTATTTCCCCAAGCTTCTTGTAATCCTGCTCCATATCGGTCCGACTGCCGTCATCAATCACATCAATGTGCAGCTCACAGCTGTCTTCCACAAAAATAAACACATCCCTAATGGCGTTTTTGTCCCGAGTCGTTGTCAGGATGATGTCCCAGGCCGTATAGCAGACTTCGGAATCCATAATATCCAGAAAGGGGATGCTGTCCGTATTGGCAAGGATATCGCAGGGTCCGAGGTCGCGGAGTTCGTTTAACAGAAGAGTGGGGTTGGTTCCGGATGTAAAAATGCCGGATTCAGGACAAAAGCGGATTCTGTAGGTTATTTGGTGTTCATCAACCGCAGGAGCTTGGGGTGCATCAATGACTGATTGCTCTGTATCGTCAGGAGCATTGTCATGGGTGTCAACAGAAACATCGACAGAGGGCAGGGCCTCAGGAGCAAGTAGCATGTCGCGGAATGACCTGGAGATCGCCTCTGTTATGGCATCATCCTTTGCTTCTCCTTGTTCCGTATCATCAATCATCTTCAGGATTTCATCACAGGCGGACAGCGTCAGGTCGATCAGGGACTTGCTCACGAGAATTTTTCCATTGCGAACCCGGTCATAGACCGTTTCCACATTATGGGTAAAGGCGGCGACCCTGTCAAATCCAAACATGGCCCCGGAGCCTTTGATGGTATGCATGGCGCGGAAAACCCTTCCGATAATCTCCTCATCGGAAGGCATTCTTTCCAGTTCCAGCAGCGCTGTCTCCAGCTCTGTGAGCAGTTCATGCGCCTCTTCCTTGAAAGCTTCCTTGTGGCTATCCATCATCCCAGCACCTTCTTTACAACTGCAATGAGTTGTTCCGGCTTAAAGGGTTTTACGATCCAGCCCGTAGCGCCCGCTGCTTTTCCTTCCTGCTTTCTTTCCGCCTGGGATTCCGTTGTAAGCATGACAATGGGAATGAATTTGCAGGATGGAAGCGCCCGCAGCGCCCGAATCAGGCTGATGCCATCAAGGTTTGGCATGTTCAGGTCCGTAATGACCATGTTCAGAGCCTGAGCATCGACTTTGCCCAAAGCATCTTTTCCATCCACTGCTTCGATTACTTCATAGCCCGCATCCCGCAGGGTGAAACTGACCATCTGACGAATGCTGGCCGAATCATCAACGGTCATAATCACTTTGCTCATGTCTCATTCCTCCATGACCACAGGCAGGGATTGCCTCCGCCAAACTTACAAGCCCCAAGCCTTCTGTAGCCTGATGATTCCACAATCGTTTTAAAGGTTTCAGGCATGTTTCCCTTCAATGTCAGGTTCTGACCTGCTTTCAGGCAGGTGCGATGAAGAGAGCAGATCAACTGCAGAAAGGACACATCTGCTCCGGTGACACCATCCAGATTAAGCAGCAGACGTTTGCCCTTGCTCTGAAAATCCCGCAGAGCCTCCAGGCATTCCTGAGCGTTCTGAATGGAGATGTCGCCACTGATCTGCAGTTGGGTTTGATCTGATGATGTTACGATTTCGAATGGTTTCATTTTCATACCTTGGTCTTTAATGATGAATTACGAATTACGAATTACGAATGAAAAGCGAATAGTGATAATTCGTAATTTCTAATTTAGCTTAAAACAACTCCACATTATCTCCCAAATCTTCACCGGCTTCTATATCAGGTAAGGTTTCCTTTGCTTCCGGTTCAGAAAAGATTTCCTGCGCTTCCAGTTCAGGAAAGATTTCTTGTGCTTTTATCTCGGACGATACAGTCTCCTGCATATCGGCAAAAAGGACATCAGCATCTTTTGTTTCAAAAAGGAAATCATCAAAAAACTCCGGTTCTTCTGCTGCGGTTGTTGGCGTTTTATCGGGTGAATTCATTTCAATGATAGCGGCGGCGGAAAGGACTGTGGTTGCGGAGCCAGCAAAGGACTGGTGAATTTCGCGTTCCCTTTCCATGGTATAACGGTCAGTCATGTTCGCCATATCTTTGTAGTCGGAATCACTAATAAGGGCCGGACAGAGCGTGCGCATCTTTTCGACCATGGACTCCAGTTCAAAAGTGACTTTTCGGATTTCTCCGCTTATTTTCTCATGCACGGTAATGCCCTGAATCGTCGTTTCAATGTTCTGCGTCAGGACATTGCCGTCGTGACCAATGCGGGCCAGAAGGTCGGAAACATTTCGGTCCATTTGATGAAGAGGGGCGATCATTCCTTCGATTTGCGCAGACATGTCGATCTGTTGAATCCGACCGGCTGGCCCTGCCATGTGTGTTGGATCGGCCGGGATGCTCTCATCTGACAAATCTCTCTGGTGAAAGGCGAATGAACCGGCTTCCTTCATAACGACTCTCAGACTGTCAGAAATTTCATCAATTTTCTGCGATGTTTCGCTTGATAACCGACTGATCGATTCCGCCAGAATACCCAGAGCCGCACCCTCATGCCCGAGATGGGCGGCGTGAATGCTGGCATTGATGGCGATCATCCGCATCTGAATCCCTATTTTATCAATTTCGCGGATAAAGACGGTCATATCCCTGGCGCTGGCAGTGACCAATTCCATGGAGGCGGACCACTCACGGTTGATCTCTCCATAACTGGCGATGGCATCCGCCAGTGAGGACAGCTTTTTTTCAAGATCCGACAGAAACGATTCTTCCTTCTGGCTGCCTGCACTGGCCAGAATCTGCATTTCTGCGGCCATGACGGTTATTTCGGAAGCAATCCGATTCAGGTTTTCCATGATCCGGCCGACAGCGGAAAGCATATCCGCATCCGCATCTTTCAACTGGACAGATTGCACCTGACAGGGGACAATGGCTTCAGCAAATCCGGAAATGACTTCTGAGCGATTTTCGGTATGCTTTCGGAAAAGCCGCCAGGGTTTGGACGGATTGTCCCCGGCCTTGGCCGAATCTGCATGACCGAGTTTTTCCCCCACATCCCTAAGCGCATCGCAAACATGTTCCAGACGCTGGCGGGTGATATCATGAAACTGCATGGATGCCACCACTTCGCCGATGTTTTGTGAAATGCGCTTCCAACGAGTTGCAATATCTCCCAGTGTTTCGGATGAAGATTCATGGTGCTGGGTCATGGCGGACAGACTTTGAACCGCCTGATCCAGGATCAAACGGGAATGTCCCTGTTGTTTTTTTTCAAAGTCCGCCATCCGCCGCAATCCCTGACGGATCATATCCGCCAGATTCTCCGAATGTTTCATCAATTCGGCTGATTTTACCGTTATATTGTCGGCAAGCTTTCTTACCTCGTCGCCCAGCATATTAAAGCCAGTATCCCGGCTGCCCAGTCTGGCGCTTTCAATTTTGATGAAATTGCAAAGTACATGCAGATTGCGGATGGTTTGATCGAAGCGGCCCAGTTGAGTGCTGATATCTTCGAATCGACTCAGCAGGGATGACAAAACTGATACACCTTTTCCGGACAGGTCATCCTGCACCTGAACCTGAGCAAATAAAGATTGCAGCCCTGCCATGTTCTGCTTCAGTTCCTCCCCTGATAAACATTTCGCAACCTGTGAAGAGAGTTCAGACAATCCTTTGGTTCGGAAATAAAACTCCTGAAGTTTCTCCCCGAGCTGGATGAATTCGTCTTCCGTGCTTGCGGCCAACTCATGTAAAATTTGGTTGGCACCATGCAGGCGATCCTGCCATGACGGCAGTAATGCGGCGGTGCGATTGTTCCAGTTTTTCAAGGCGGAAATTATCATGATCAATGAGTATCCCACGGATATTAAGTTTATAATCTGATGCCGAGATGTCAATATTCCGGCATTCCGCATTTGTGTTGGTGGTTAGAAATCTTTAAAATCATCGTCATCCATGGGAATGATGTCATTGGGATGAACCTCTTTGGACCGGTGCATCACTATATGTCTTCCCTTTGCAGGTTTTTTTGCGATGATCAGTGATTTTTTTGGTGCTTTACTGGCATATCCAGCAGCTCTTGGGCGACTGATGGTACGAGAATTGATGGTCGTTACAGCAGCATTTCCACCCACCATTGCAGCCAGATCGGCGACAAAGCTTTTCATCTCTTCGGCCTGGGCGTTCAGTTCTTCAGAGGCTGCGGCTGATTCTTCGGAGGTTGCGGTATTCTGCTGAGTGACTTTATCCATTTCCGTGACCGCAATGTTCACCTGCTCGATGCCTTGAGCCTGCTCAGCAGATGCAGCGGCGATTTCACCAACCAGCTCGCCTATTTTCGCGGTGCTGCCAGCCACTTCCTTGAAGGCTTCGTTGGTGGTCTTCACCAGCGCCGTTCCGTCCGTAACTTTTTTCACGGTGACATCAATCAATACCGCAGTGTTTTTGGCGGCATTCGCGGCCCGCATGGCCAAATTCCGGACCTCGTCGGCCACAACCGCAAACCCTGCGCCAGCTTCCCCGGCTCTTGCAGCTTCCACGGCGGCGTTTAAAGCCAGAAGATTGGTCTGGAAAGCGATTTCATCGATGGTCTTAATAATTTTGGAGGTTTCCTCACTGGCTTTTGAGATTTCCTGCATGGAGGTGGTCAACTGACTCATGGACACATTGGCCTTATTCACCATCTGGCCGGCCTGTTTCATTAGGGAGTCGGCCTGTCCGGCGTTACTGGCGTTCTGTCTGGTCATGGAGGCCATTTCCTCCAGTGAGGCAGATGTTTCTTCGATGGATGCCGCTTGCTGGGAGGAGCCTTCCGCCAGGATCTGCGATGCCGCAGAAACCTCTCCGGCCGCTGACGACACCTGCTCTGATGCCTCGGTAAGCCCGCTGATGACCCGGTTCACAGGTTTGATGATGGATCGGCTCAGGATGACACCAAGCGCCAGAGCAAAAAGAGTGCCCCCGATCATGCTTACCAGCACGATCAGATAGATATGCTGTCTCTGGCTCTTCGAGATATCTTCTACAGCCTGTGAATGTTTTTCCACGGCTGGTCTGATTTCACCCAGAATGCCTTGTACGTCTTTTAGATGCTGACTTGTCTCCGTTCCATAAAAAGCGATGGCATCCTGGCGGAACTCCTTGCCTTTCTTGAGAATGGCTTCTATGGACTGAGCTGATTTATGCAATTTTCGATGAGGATCTTCGATCTGAGTCAAAAAAGATTTTATCTCTGGCGCTTCCTGTTCGGCTTTTTTCCGTTCATCGCCATAGTACCATTTCCCGAAGGCGCATTTATGCTCATCAGTTTCAACACCCAAAGAAACCATGTTCTCGTCCATCTGAAACAGGCCGGCTTTCCGCGCCCAGTTAAGATGGTCGATTTCCCTTTGCAACAATTGCTTAGCAATGCTTTCGGAATATGCAAGCCTTACAGAAGCCATTTCAGACATCTTCAGGCTATACAGTCCGACTAATCCGACGATCAACACCAAGCAACTAACCAGCAGGAAGCCCCCTGTCAATTTCACACTCAGGCTCATGTTTTTCATTGCGAATCTCCATTGTACAAACCAATATTGAATCAAAATATTAGTTATTAAGTTTTAAGTCAATATGTTATAAAATCATATCTTCCTTTGACCCTCCCGCTTTGGAAAAGGAGGGAAATTTCGAGATTTTTGTGATGGTGGACTTCTCATGCTTTTTGTGATTACGATGCGTTTTGGCATTTGTGTTGGTGGTTAGAAATCTTTAAAATCATCCTCATCCATGGGAATGATGTCATTGGGATGAACTTCTTTTGACCGGTGCATCGCTATATGCCTTCCCTTTGCAGGTTTTTTGGCGAGGGTCAGCGATTTTTTGGGTGATCTACTGGTATATCCAGCAGCTCTGGGGCGACTGATGGTACGAGGTCTGACGGTCGTTACGGCGGCATTTCCGCCCAGCATTGCAGCCAGATCGGCGACAAAGCTTTTCATCTCTTCGGCCTGTGCATTCAGTTCTTCAGATGCCGATGCCGATTCCTCGGCGGTTGCTGCATTTTGCTGGGTGACTTTATCCATTTCCGTGACAGCGATGTTCACCTGTTCTATGCCTTGAGCCTGCTCAGTAGATGCAGCCGCGATTTCACCAACCAGCTCGCCTACTTTTGCGGTGCTGCCAGCCACTTCCTTGAAAGCATCATTAGTGGTCTTTACCAGCGCAGTTCCGTCCATAACTTTTTTCACGGTGCCCTCAATCAATGCTGCGGTGTTTTTGGCGGCATCAGCGGCCCGCATAGCCAGATTCCGGACCTCATCAGCCACTACGGCAAAGCCTGCGCCGACTTCCCCGGCTCTTGCTGCTTCCACTGCGGCGTTTAAGGCCAACAGATTGGTCTGGAAAGCGATTTCGTCAATGGTTTTGATGATTTTTGAGGTTTCCTCGCTGGCTTTTGAGATTTCCTGCATAGATGTGGTCAACTGGTTCATGGATGCGTTGGCCTTATTCACCACCTGGTTGGCCTGTTTCATCAAGGAATCGGCCTGTCCGGCATTGCTTGCGTTTTGCTTGGTCATGGAGGACATTTCCTCCAGAGACGATGATGTCTCTTCCACGGATGCCGCCTGCTGGGAAGAGCCTTCCGCCAATGACTGTGATGCGGAAGAAACTTCTCCGGCTGCGGCTGCTACCTGATCTGAGGCTTCGGAAAGTCCGGTGATAACCCGGTTCAGCTCCTTGGTAATCGACAGCGACAGGTAGATTCCCAGAGAGAGAGAAACTGCAACGCCAAGGACAATAAGGAACCCGAAAACCAGTTTGACGGACTCAGCAGTTTTGTCAAAAGCCTCGTTTGTTGCTTTGACGTGGGCAAGGTTGGTACTGATGACCTCTTCAAGAAGCTTTTTGGATTTCTGAAAAAGATCATGGGTCTTTCCGATACTCAATGTGCGGGCGATATCCACATCTCCTTTTTTGAACAGCGAAAGAACTTCCTGGTGGGATTTTTTCCAGCCGTCCCATTCCTGGACCAGTTTTTTCCATACAACAGCTCCATCCGGAGACTGGGGCAGCGGTTCATAAATCTTCCAGCCTACATCCACGTTTTTCCATGCGGCATCCAGATCGTCATATAGACGTTTGATGATTTCAGCATCTTTTTCATAGCGGATGAGTCTTTCCGCTCGTGAAATGTCTGTTTGAGCTTCATTTATGATTCCCAAGGCGTAAATACTCGGCAGAAATATCATAGCTTCATCATTTTCAGCCTTAATGGCTACATTCAGGGACCAGAATCCCACTGCGCCGATGATTGTGGCAATGACCGCCACGATCACAAACCCTCCGATCAATTTGGTGCTTAATTTCATGTTTTTCATTGTGAATCTCTCCTTGTTGAATCAAGACAATTATTATTTTCTGATGCACATTTGCGATACCGTCTTTTCCCAATTCCTGTCTCTGATTTCCGAATTCCGACTATACTGTGAACGGGCATAATTTTGCGTTTTTGCCCCCCCCCAACCCTCACCCGCTGAAAGAGGAAAGCGCAGGTAGAGCCGGCATCCTGGCGGCTGCTGTAGCCGGCAAGATGCCGACTCTACGGGGAAAGATTATGCCCGTCTGCAGTATAAGCCATTATGCCGATTATAAAAAGCATGATTCGTACCAGAATCCCTTAAAAGGTTCAAAAATGCAAATTATTCCAGTACACATTACTGTTTGGGCATCTGGCGTGTATGAATGCCGGTTAATGAAAAATTTTCTCAACTTCTTTCATCTCCAGCTTGACTTCCTCCGCAATTCCATCAATTGTATTCTCATCAATCCCAAGCGTTTTTGCTGATTCAAGGTCGGTCAGATCAATATCGCTTTCCAAAAAACCGAAATTGATTTTACTTGATATCTTGTCAGCAAGATTTACGATCAGTATTTCTCTCTTGGTTCCTTCCTCAAAGCTGCTCCATTTGTGGAGTTTTACGACTTCAGAAAACTCACGATCAAAGCCCCATTTATCGAGCAAAGCTGCTCCAAAGCTGGTATGGACTTCGTTAAGGCTCTCCATCAGTTCATTCTTGTCGAACTCCATCTTGTCAGGGGCGTTGTCGCCAATACTCTTTAACAGAATCACACACCCGATGTTGTGCGTCAGTCCCATGAGAAAAACTTTACCGCTGTTCCGTTCGCCCAATTTGACTGAAATCGCCCTGCAACAATAGGCGCAGGCAAGGGAGTTCAACCAAAGACTTTTAAGCAAATCCTGGAATTGTTTGTTCTTGCTTTCGTAAAGGTCCTTGCTGGAAATAACGGAAACAACATTTTGAATTTCTTTGGCACCGAGTCTTGTTATGGCGATTCTCAAGTCCTGCACCTTGTCCACCCCTCTATAAACAGCAGAGTTTGCAATGGCGATGAGTTTGACGGATATTGCAGCATCTTTCTCCAGCACCCTGGCCAGATCATCAACGCCTGAGACCGGATCATTAATGATAGTGTCAATTTCTCTTGAAATTTGCGACAGGACCGGCAGGCTAATATTTCCCTGACTGAACCTGCGGATTGTTTCCATAACCATTTTGCGGATACTGTGGACCTCCAGAACAGGCGCCGGAACGTTCATTCCAAGTTCCACAAGTTTCTTTGTTATGATGGCTCTATCAAAGGGTTTTGTGATATAACTGTCACAACCGAACTTAATACATAAAGTCACTGTCTCTTTATCTGTCTGGGCTGTCACCATGATTATCTTTGACCAGCTTCCCCTTGGGGTGTTTCTTTGTTTTTCGATTTTTCTTATCTCATATAACGCTTCGGTACCGTCCATCCGGGGCATCGAAACATCCAGAGTTATCAGATCAAATGGCTCTTCCTTTGCTATTGCCTCCCCAAATGCCTTTAGCGCAGCTTCCCCACTGGCGACAGCTATACATTCGCCAAAAGCGTCCATAATTTTTTGCATCTTTTTTCTACTGACAAGTTCATCATCAACGACAAGGACTCTCATGGCTTCTCTCTCGTGGCTATAGACTTTCAGATATTAAATTGCGCTGCGTTATCGGTCGTCAGCGTATTATAATACAGCTTCCACCCTCTATCCTTGCGAAATGTAATATCTGAAAGTCTATATTCGGATTTAATTTATTAGCATGTTCCTAAAAGTTCTCCTGAATAAACTTCATCAGTGTCTCAAATTCTCTCTCAAGGTTATCCACAATTTCACCCGCACCATTGAGTTCTTTGCTTTTTCCTTTGATCTCAAGCTCAAAGGCGACTCTTGAGGCAGCCCTTGCAGTGATATTGGCTGCTCCTCCTTTGATGGAGTGAGCCTCTTTTCTCACTGTTTCAGCGTCTCCACAAGACAGGGCCTTGCGAATTGTTCCTATCTGCTCACTAACCTCCATGGTAAAACCCTCTATGACTTCAAACAGAAATTGCTTATCTCCCTCAAATTCTTTAATTGCCTTTTCAATGTCAATTGGATTATCAGCGTGGACTGCTATCGGTATGATGTCCTGACTGGTTTCTACATTCGGATTTTGCGCCGACACTGGCCGTATCACTAATTTCGCACTAAGTTCAAGCCATGTTGACGCTATTGAGAGCAGCTCTTCTCTGGTATATGGTTTGGATAGGAAGTCATCCATTCCAGCCTCAAGGAAAATCGCTTTGTTATCACTCATAGCATGAGCCGTCATCGCTACGATTGGGACTCTGAGCATCGTCTCATCGGCGTTAATTTTGTTCATTGCTGCAAGCTCTGATTCCAGTTTCCTGATGGCTTTTGTAGCCTGGTATCCATCCATGACAGGCATTTGTATGTCCATGAGGATCAGTCCATAATGCTTACACTTGAATGCGTCTATAGCCTGCTCGCCATCTTCAGCCAGATCCACATGGTAGCCAGCATTCTCAAGGTAACTTGTTGCAATCATCTGGTTTAAAGGATAGTCTTCCACCAGCAGGATACTCCTCATCCGCACCTCTTCCTCGCTTGAGTGTCTAAGGTCAATTTCTCCACCACTTTCGCCTTCCATCGAAAATTTCCTTTCCCGGAGGACCTGAATCCGGATAGTTCCAGCCAAAACCCCAACGAAAAGGAGTGGGTATCCACCAAACGCCACCGACACGCACACCAAGCAACATAACCTGACCAAGTATTGGATGACCTTTCTCAGTCACACATTTTCTCAATTCCAGATCAGCATTTTTTCTTTCTTCCCCTGTGCCACCCATCCAATACAATAAATCGTGTTTTACACAACATTTCAGCCATTCACCGTCGGGCCAACACGAACAGCCATCAGATTTAAAAGCGTGAGGGGGTAAGCTATCACCAACCGAATTTTCATTATAAACCTGCTCTGCCATTTTGTTGACTTTTGTTGTACGATCTGCACAACCGGCAAACAGCAAATTGATAAACATGAATGTAAATAATATAAGATATCTGCTCATTGGGCAAACCCTAATCCACAAATCCGTTATAATCAAAAAAAATCCTTTTATTCCTTATGAAATCCTTGCATCTTGATTTGAACCCTTGAATGTTACGGTTCTAACATCCGACAATATAAATCTCTTTGTTATCTGTTTTGCTTGTTTTCCAGAACAGCCTGCTTTTCCACGACTGCTTTTTCCTTCTGTCAAATACTACCAGCCAGCCTTTGTCGCAGCTGAGCGTATCCATATAATCCGACAACT
>CAIMCT010000255.1 GCA_903839535.1 uncultured Desulfobacteraceae bacterium | reverse complement strand
GGGGCGAATCTTGTATTCGCCCTTTCCGATAGGGCGAATACAAGATTCGCCCCTACTATTGCCTGACGGCGGCGATACACGGACAAATGCCTGACCGAAACGACGATCAATGCATAGAAAAAATCTGATCCAGGCAATGGGGTATTACTTTGCTGGAAATCACCTTAGCTCTCTCCCTCCATAATTTTAATTGACAATCAGATGCTGATTTGCTAGAAGCATGACAAATTTGGGGACGAAGAGAGAGTGTGGCATGTCCCGATAGCGCGAGAATGTACTCGTAGCCCAATGGATATGGCATTTAGGCACCTTCGTGGTGTCTTTTCATCGATTCCTGTGGCTGCATAAAAAACAAATTCTTATCATTTCATTGGGAGGGAAAAGGATGCCCCGGATTGCTATCGCAAGAACCTCAAAGGCTGAAGAGCGCGTTTCGGGTACTCCGCGCCGTTGGCAAACAACCTTGGGTCGCCAACCTGAACCATCCCGCGCTGCATCGTTCCTGTGTTGCATCCTGGTTATCGTCTTGCTTTGTGGCGGAGGTTTCGTGGTCCACGCCGAGCCGAACCAGGATGCGGCATCCGCGAATGCGATTCCTCTATCGCCGGTTCTGGTCGATCAGAAGCTGCAGCAGGTTTCTGTCGAGCCATCCGAAGTGTTGGTGGGTGCCTATCTCTATTTCGTGCGCAACATCGACACGAGAGCCAACACCTTCATCGGTGACTTCTACCTTTGGTTCTTGTGGCGCGGAGATCGCGATCCCACCAAGAGCTTCGAGATCATGAATGCAGTGGGCGCGCCCACGATAAAGCCGGTATTCGCGGATGATGCGGGCCTCAGCAAGCCCGAGGAGTTGCCGGACGGACGCTTCTACCAGCAGTTTCACGTCCAGGGCACGTTCGGTTGCTCCATGGATTTCTCGACCTACCCACTGGATAGTCATAAGCTTGCCATTGAGTTGGAGGACACCAAGGGCACGGTTCGTGAGGTTCTGTACAAGGTCGATGATAGCAGCACCACGCTTCACCCTGACGTTAGAGCATCAGGATGGGATCTGCACGGATTCTCAGGGCGCGCATGGACGGTGGACTACGCCAGCAACTTCGGTGACCCCAGGGAACAAGGCTCCGTTCGGTATGCTCATGTATCGTTCGGCCTGGATATCGAGCGTCCGCGGCCCTCTGCGATTCTCGAAGGGCTCGCCCCAATCGTGATTTCCATGATCATCGGTCTTTGCGCCCTGTTCCTGCGCGCCGACGAGTTTGGGACTCGTATGGCGATGTACGCGACGATCGTGATGACCTACGTCTTTGTCAACATGGACATTGCTGCGAAGGTGCCGGACGGTGCCGGGACGCTGCTGCGCAGGATCACCGTCACCGGATTTGTAATCCTGGCGATGCTGGCCCTGGCAGGCATCAGGTCTTTTGTGCTGGCCCGCCAAGAGCAGTTTAAAGCAGCGCAGCGCTTTGATCGGATATGCTTCGGGGTTGCCCTTACAGTCTTTTTCACTGCCTGCGTGATCGTAGTCGTCCCCAACTATTAGGTGCAGAGAGAACGGAACGGAATGCCTTCAGAAAGTAGCATCCAGGAGTTTCACACGACCGATAACTTCCAGCCTGCGGTCTATGTCAAGCAGTATTACGAATACCTGGGTGACGAGAACCGGGCGATTCTGCGGTTCCTGTGGCGACAGTTCCAGCTCTGTCCGGAAGACGCGGACATGCTTGATTTCGGCTGTGGGCCCACTGTCTATCAGTTTATCGCGGCTGCTCCCAGGGTGCGGGCTATTCATGTCGCGGACTCTCTGGTCACGAATTTCGAGGCGATCCAAGACTGGATGGCGGGCAGGCCTGAGATTTTCACATGGCGTGAATACATACGGGAAACCCTCGCCCTTGAAGACTCCGCCGCTGTCGAATGCGCCGATATTCTCCAGCGGGAGCAGCTCATCAAGCAGAAGATCGCGCGTTTTCTCCACTGCGACTTGGGAGCGACTCCGCTCATTGCCGGAGTCGCTGAGGCTTCCTACGACGTTCTCATGACCAACTACTGTTTGGAGTTTCTGCCGGCGCATATTGATTTTGAGGCAGGAATGTCGCGTATTTTCTCACTGTTGCGTCCTGGGGGACGACTCATCCTCCAGTTCCTTCGCCGCACCCCTGACTACCCGGTAGGCGACTACCGGTTTTCGTGTCGGCAGGTCGATGAGGACGACTTCCTCCGCATCTTGCCCAAGTGTGGGTTCCCTTTCCCAACCATCGAATACGAGATTGTCGAGGCTGAGGCTGGATTGCAGCGGCCATATACAAGTTTCGTCATGATGGCGGCATCAAAGGCATGAAAACGCTGTCTGTCATCCCGGAGGCCCTTCTGCTGCTGCTGGATCGCATCCAGTCGGAAGGCCGCTGCGAGACTCCGCTCATCCTGACCTCCAAGGCGTTGCTGGAGTACAATTATCGCTGCTTCTGCAGCCTGCTCCCTGTGGACGCTGTCTTTTTTCCCGTCAAAGCCAATAATGTGCCTGAAGTATTGGGGTGTTTGCGGAACCAGGGCGCGCGGTTCGAAGCGGCCTCCTCCGACGAACTGTATCTACTGCTCCGCACCGGCATTGCAAGCGGCGATGTCATCTTCAGCAACCCCATCAAATCCCCCGAACACATTGCACAGGCGCATCAGGCCGGCGTTCGCACCTTCGCCTTCGATGCCGCCAGCGAAGTGCGCAAGATTCAGCGCCATGCTCCTCAAAGTGATGTGTATGTGCGGATTGAGGTGTCCAACGAAGGTGCGGAATGGAAACTTCATCACAAGTTTGGCGCACCCGGCAACGAGGTGGTCGGCCTATGCGTTGCAGCACGAGATGCAGGGCTCGTCCCCGTTGGCCTCGCCTTCCATGTGGGATGGAATAATGGGCGATTGGAGTCGTGGTCTGGCGCGCTGCAACACTCTGTGCAGCTTGCCGAATCGTGCATCCGACAAGGGATTCCCCTGCGCTCGATCAATATCGGGGGAGGCTTCCCCGCACACGGCGGGGACCAGTATGCGCGGCTTCAGGACATCGCTGATGTATTGCGTTCGACAGTACGAATTATCAAGGAAGAGTTGGGACTACTGCTTTATGCCGAGCCAGGCTCGTTCATCGCAGCCAATGCCAGCGTGATGGTTTGCCGCGTACTCGACGTGGTGCAGCGGCGCGACCAGGCTTGGGTTTATGTGGACTCCGGCATCAATCAGGGATTCTATTGGATCTACGCAGGCATCCAGTATCAGGTCGTCGCGGCCCAGCCTCGTTCGCGCCGAACAAGGCACTACGTCGTAACAGGACCGACCTGCGATTCCCAAGACATCTTCGGTGAAGCGGTCGAGTTGCCAGCGGACTTGCGTGAGGGCGACATCCTCCTTGTGTTTCCCGCCGGCGCGTATGTTTCATCTGCAAGGAACTACAACGGATTTGCCTACCCAGCCGTACTCTTCGAGTAGCGCACCGCCACCTATGGATAACGGCATCTCGTCCGAATTTCCTGCCATGACCGAATGTCGATCAAGCTAAACTTATTAATCCAATTGTTCAAATAGGCGAGAAATAGAAAGGAATATATATGCTTAAGATTGAAAATGGCGACAGTGCTTACGGAGCAAGACTCGTGACTGATGAGTCTTATATATGCGGCCAGCTAATCCATCATATTACTCAGTATCACGTCACTAACCGGCCTACCTATCAAACCATTCAAACTGGGCGGCACACCCATATTGAAGACCTGGGCATACTCGCCTATTTGAACCATTCTTGCGAACCCAACACTATCGTGGATACCGCTGCGTTGACTGTAACCGCCGCCCGTGACATTGCACCTGGCGAAGATCTAAATTTTTTCTATCCCTCTACTGAATGGGAAATGGATCGACCCTTCATTTGCCAGTGCGGGGAACAGCAGTGTATACGTTTAGTCGCCGGTGCTAAATACCTTTCCATAGATGCTCTTAGTCGTTACTGTTTTAATGAACATATCCGCGAAATGCTTGTATTTTCATCAATGATCAGCATCGCGCGCACTGCTTGATTCAAGTATAGAAAATGAGGATATACCTTCATAACGGGGGATGGTCGGGGCGGGGGTATTGCAAAATGGCCTAAACGATGGTCTAAATGGATAAAAATTGGAGAGAATGGAGAAAATGCACCGCTTGTGTTTCAGTCCGTAGTGAGTAATTCATAAATTTACCCAGTCTCAAGTATATTTTGGTGGCCTTGATCGTCGTTCCATTTAGATCGTTATGACTGATTTCCCCCTTTAAAAAAGGGGGATTAAGGGGGGATTTGAAAACGGAGATAAGCCACCAACAACCACTAAATCCCTCCTGGCCCCCCTTTTCAAAGGGGGGGGGAATCGTTTCCATAGCAGTGACTGAAATGATGATCAAGGCCATTTAGACTCATCAAAAAAAGTGTCAACTACTTTTGAGGTAATTCGTATGTGACAGGAACACCATCAGGGAAACGATTACGAAGATCGTCTCCTTCGATAGTGGCCTGCCACCGCAAAGAGAGGGAAACATGAGGGCAAGTCCGGGTATAATAAGCATGCTAATTTGACACCGCCATTATCACGGGATCGGACCCAGTGAGTTGGCTCCATGCAGTGATATCCCATTTATAGAGGCCTAATGCTCCAAAGTCCACATAGAGTGTTGAACCAGAGGATGTCACCATGTTTTCAGGATTGGCCGTTGTGAGTTGCGCCCATACGGCGCCATCCCATTCGTAGAGACCTAATGCTCCAAAATCCGCGTAGAGCAATGAACCAGCACTCACCATATTTTCAGGGTTGGCAGATGTGAGTTTAGTCCATGTAGAGCCATCCCACTTATAGAGGCCATGAGATGCTCCGAAGTTCACATAGAGTGTCGTACCGGCTGTTACCATGTTTTCAGGGTTGACCGATGTGAGTTGGCTCCATGAAGTACCATCCCACTTATAGAGGTCATTAGATGCCCCAAAGTCCACATAGAGCATTGAACCGGATGTTACCATATTTTCAGGGTTGAGCGGTGTTAGTTGAGCCCATGCAGCGCCGTCCCATTTATAGAGACCTGATGTTCCAAAATCCGCGTAGAGAGTTGAACCAGTGGCCACCATGTTCTCAGGTTTGGCTGATGTGAGTTGAGTCCATGCTGTGCCATCCCATTTATAGAGGCCATTAGATACACCGAAGTCCACATAGATCGTTGAACCGGAGGCCACAATGTTTTCTGGGTTGGACTGTGTGAGTTGAGTCCATGCTGCGCCATCGAATTTATAGAGACCTGATGCTCCAAAATCAGCATAGAGAGTTGAACCGGAATAAATCACACTCTCAGGATTGGTAGAGCTAATTTGTGACCACGCTGCACTACTTGAATTGTATATCCAGAGCCCTGAACCGACAAAACTTGCAGCTAATGATTCCGCTCCTGCCTGCGTCACCGTAACATCCACCGGGCTGCCGGTTGCACCGGTTGCTGTTACATGTATTGTTGCAGTTCGAATTGATGTACTTGTATTGGCTGTGAAACCACAATTGATCGTTCCGGAGTTGCTGCCGCTGACCCCCGATGTGATCGAAAGCCAGGTGCCGCCTGATGTCACTGCGGCGGTCCACGGCATGGTCCCGGTTCCAGTATTTGAAACGCTGAATGTAGTGGCGCTCGCGTCTTTAGCCACGGCCCGGCTGGCTGGAGAAATAACCAAATGAGCAAATAATCCAGACTGCCCATTTCGCACGGCACGAACATAGTTGTGATAGTCCATACAATAGCCGTGGACGCTGCCGTTGTTGAAATCCAAATATCGTGCGCCGGCAGTGGGGCACTCGTCGTCATCATAGGTATCACTGGACCAATATCCGGACGCGACTGTGTTTGGAAAGTAAGTCGGATTGATTGTCGGGTGCCATCTGGAATCCACCAACCTTATAAGCTCATCCATTTTGGGCAACCGCCAGTCTGTATAGCCTGCAAATGAAAGAGATTCGCAGTAGGAAATTGCTTGATTCCAATTGTATGTGTTTGGTGCAGTAGCTTGCTGCCACATCAGACCTATGGAGGTATCCGTGACCGTGCCATCGCCGTTATCCGTATATGTTGGAGTCGTTGGCGCCTGTGTTACCGTCACATCCACCGGACTGCCGGTTGCACCGGTTGTTGCTGTTACCCGGATGGTGGCGGTTCGGGCTGAGATGCCGGTGTTTGCTGTGAAACCGCAATTGATGGTTCCGGAATTGGTTCCGCTGGCCCCTGATGTGATCGAAAGCCAACCGCCGTCCCATGATGTCACTGCTGCTGTCCAGTGCATGGTTCCGGTTCCGGTGTTTGAAACGCTGAATGTAGTGGTGCCTGCGTCTTTAGCCACAGCCCGACTGGCTGGGCTCACGGAAATGACCGAAGGGTCAAGCCCAGACTGTCCACCTCGCACGGCGCGAACGTGAGCAAAGCGGATCTTATAGCTACCAAAGGCGTATTCGTCGTCGTAATCCACACTGATGTCGCCGAAGTCGAAATACACGAGCCACGCGTAGCTGGTAAAGGAAGCGTCGGTAGTGCCTGACCAGTAGCACGACGCTGCCGCATCCGGGAAATAAGTCGTATTGATCGCCGGACTATATCTGCTGTAATCAGCCAAGCTTTGTAATTCCTTGCTGGTAGGCAGTCGCCAGTCCGTATAGCCGCCAAGTTTCAGACCCTCACAATAGGCCAGCGCCTGGTCCCATGAACCGGAAGAATCGGTTTGCTGCCACATCAGACCAGTGGATGTATCTGTTACTGTGCCATCGTTGTTATCCGTATAACCACCGGTAGCAGTTGAAGCATCATCTGACGGTCCGCTGTTCACAGTATCAAATGACCCAATAGTCAAATGATCCAATGAACCAGACCGTTCACCTCGCACGGCGCGAACAGAGTAGTCCCATCCCTTTTTGCAGCGGGTGACACCGCCGTGGATGAAACCCACGCCCCACGCCTCGCTGGTACTGTTTGCGCAGGTAGTACTTGATAAATAAGACCCGGCTGTATTCGGAAAATATCCAGTATATATTGTCGGCCCTGGGGAAGAAATACCATGGTTCACGATAGATACCAGTTCCTTGATGGTTGGGAGTCTCCAGTCGCTGTAGCCGCCGAATTTCGCATTGTTCAAGGCATCGATAAAATCCTTGGTATCAGTGCCATCACCCGGAGTGCCTGGATTGGGGTCTGTGGGGTCGTACCAGGTGTAGAAATTACCCTTGTCATGGATTGAACCATCATCCGTCTTGTTTTCCCAGATCAACCCTGTAACATTATCCTTCACCATAACCCAGGATGTGGCCGAAACCGGTATTGCATTGCCGCTGCCATCCAACTTGGTGTATGACATTGGATTTATGCTGTAATTGGCATCCTGACCGTAAAGGGCTTGGCCTGGCGATGGACAGGTAATCACATTAGCAGCAGCACCATAACCTCCAACATCATAGCATTTCGTTTGTCCGGTATCCGGAACAGGTGCAGCAAATACATAAGAGGCAACAAACAGAGCGAAGCATACAACAATCCCCATCAGTCCTTTTTTCATAGCGGTCCCCGTTTATCTAAAATTTTAAGATGGTGGCTGTTCAAACTCAATGGCGTTTGTGCATTGTGTGAAATTATGACAAGTGGTAAAAAATAACTGTATCTTGTATGACAGGACAAAATAATAAAGTCAAGTGTAAAAAAAGCAATATGTGCAGGATGCTTTGATCGTTTTAACTCATTGTTATTTCATGCGTTCATGATAACTGACTACATGAGGATAGCGCCGGGTAGCTCGCTTGCCGATGAAGTTTCTCACGATGGTTGGTGTCATCTTGAACATGACGTTTTTCCCCTTTTACCTTTCCGTGCAAATGATTCATGGATCAATGGATAGGTATTAGGTGATTTCCAATAAAGAACATACCGCTTTGATCATCGTTTCGGCCAGTTGGGTTTATTTCGTAGGGGCGAATCTTGTATTCGCCCTTTCGATAGG
>CAIMCT010000254.1 GCA_903839535.1 uncultured Desulfobacteraceae bacterium | reverse complement strand
TCTGTTCGACCAGCAGATTTTGAAGAACCTTTACCACAGATCCCAGTGGAAGCAGATTGGGAACCAGTTCCTCAACGATTCTAGGATAGGCTTCCTTAAGGGTATCCAGCAGTTGCTGAACTTCCTGTCTTCCCAAATATTCATGTGCATGTTTTCTGATGACATCTGTAAGATGTGTGGTCAGAACTGTCGGAAGATCAACCACCGTGTATCCTTTTCCCATGATCTTTTCTTTTTCATGTTCCTTTATCCAGTATGCAGGAAGCCCGAACGTAGGCTCCTTGGTTGGAATGCCTTCTATTTTTTCCTGGGTCACTCCTGGATTAAGGGCCAGATAATGATTGAGCATGAGATCACCTTTTGCAACTTCGTTGCCTTTCAGTAAAATTGAGTATTCTCCAGGTTTCAACTGCATATTGTCCTGAATATGTACCGACGGAACCAATATGCCGATATCCTGCGCGATCTGCCTGCGAACGGATTTGATACGTTCCAGAAGCTCGCCGTTCTGAGCGGCATCCACCAGCGGGATCAGTCCATATCCCACTTCGAGCGCCAGAACATCCAGCGGAGGCATGAGTTTAACCGCTTCCGGAGCTTTGGCTTTGGCAGTTTCCGTCCGACCGGTGATGTCTCCTTTCTCACTGTCAGATTGGGGAGATTTTGAAAGGACATACGCCACTGTTCCTGTCAACGCTGACAATATCAAAAATGGAATCATTGGAAGTCCCGGAATCAGGGAAAATCCAAATAGAGCTGAACTGGCAATGCCAATGGCGCGGGGCTGAACCAGCAGTTGGGAGGTAATCTCTTTTCCCATGCTCATTTCAGAGCCGGCGCGACTCACAATGATACCAGCGGCTGTTGAGACGATCAGGGCGGGAATCTGGCTGACCAGCCCATCGCCCACTGTAAGAAGGGTATAATTTCGGGCTGCGTCAAAAAAACTCATGCCGTGCTGAAAAACACCGATTCCCAGACCTGCAATGATATTAATCAGGGTAATCAGAATACCGGCGATGGCATCTCCACGCACAAATTTATTGGCGCCGTCCATTGCTCCGTAGTATTCGGCTTCATGCGCGACCAGACGCCGCCTGACCTTTGCTTCCTGGTCATTGATGATACCGGCGTTTAAATCTGCATCAATACTCATCTGCTTACCCGGCATGGCATCCAGGGTAAACCGCGCCGCAACTTCGGCAATCCGTCCGGCGCCTTTGGTAATGACCATAAAGTTAATGACGACAAGAATCAAAAATACAATCACTCCAACCAGATAATTGCCACCCACGACAAAATTACCAAATGCCATGATCACTTTCCCTGCAGCATCCGTCCCTTCATTGCCATGAAGAAGAATCATTCGGGTGGACGCTACATTTAGCGCCAGCCTGAACAGGGTGGTAATCAGAAGTATGGAGGGAAACGAGGACAGCTCCAAAGGTTTTTGAATATACATCCCGACAAGAAGGATGATCAATGAAAACGTGATATTGAAAGACAACAGCAAGTCCAGCAGAATTGATGGAATCGGCACGATCATGATCAAAAGGATGGCGATAACTGCAACCGCCATGAAGATGTCAGAGCTTCGCAAAAAGCGTGCAATCTGTCCTGCAAACATATTCTGTGCGGCGATTTCCATATTTTTCCGTTAAAAGGGGAAGAGTGTTAATTTGCCAAAAAAAGAATGCAGGATTTGTGCCAACTGGTGGGGGGGAATGCGTGCGGATATGAGATTTTCAGGAAGGCATAGACTTTCAGATATTACATTTCGCAAGGATAGAGGGAGGAAGCTGTATTGTAATACGCTGACGACCGACAACGCAGCAAAATTTAATATCTGAAAGTCTATATTAGCGGACACCTTTGAGTCGATAGACATAGGCCAGTATTTCAGCAACAGTTCTGTACATCTCGAACGGAATATCAGCTCCAACAACCACGGATTTAAACATGGCGCGGGCCAAGGGTTTGTTCTCGACAATGGGGATACGATTTGATCTGGCGATTTCCTTGATTCTTTCGGCAATGAAGCCGGCACCTTTGGCGACAACCTTTGGGGCTTGCATGTTTTTTGAATCGTACTTGAGGGCGATCGCCAGGTGGGTTGGATTGGTGATGACAACGGTCGCATCCGGAACTCCATCCATCATTCGGCGCCGGGACATTTCCAGTTGGATGGAACGAATACGTGATTTGACCTTCGGGTCTCCCTCGGTCTGCCTGGATTCTTCCTTGACTTCCTCTTTGGTCATTCGCAGATCTTTTTGATGCTGCCACCACTGGAACAGATAGTCCATGCCTGCAATGGCGGCCATGGCCAGAAATGTATAGAGGCAGATTCGAAGCGAGATCATGCCGATAAAACCCCAGATGTCATGCACATCCATCTGAATGAGCAACGGCAGGGTCTGCGCCTCTCCTTTGATCAGAGAATATGCAATACTTCCCAGCACCAGAATTTTCCCAATTGCTTTGATGACATCAGTAAAGGATCGGAGTGAAAACAATTTTCCAATACCCTGAATCGGGTTAAGCTTTGATAACTTTGGGGACATGGACTTGGTGGAGATCGTAAATCCAACCTGAAAAACACTTGCAGCAATTCCAAGAATGAGTGTAGCCAACATCACAGGGGAAACAATCAGTGCAAACTCCGCCATCACGTTGAGAATAAGAGTCTGGATGGAATCATCCCGGAGAGAAATTTCGCCCATACCGCTGATGTATCGTTGCATTGCCCCGGCCATTCTGTGAACCATCCATGATCCGGCCGCATAAAATGCAACAATGGCTCCAAGAAGAACGATCGCTGACGAAACCTCTTTGCTGTGAATGGCTTGGCCTTCTTCTCTGGCTTCTCTCTCACGCTTGGGGGTGGCCTGCTCGGTTTTCTCCTGGTCATTATCCGCCATGGGTATTTCCTGTTATCCCATCAGTTTCATGATCTGAATTATTTCCTTCCCTAACCCGTTAAGCAGTTGACTTAAATAAGTCATCATTATGGGAAGGGAGAGAGAAAGAAAGAGAAATCCAATCAATATATTTACTGGTGTCGCCACCATAAAAACATTCATCTGAGGAACGGTTCGGCCGACCAGGCCCAGGCCCAGACTGACTAAAAGAAGAGAAACGATCACAGGTGAACCTGCCTTGACAGCGATCACGAACATTTCGCTGGCAGCCTGAGTGAGGCTGGCCATAAGATTCCCCGAAGAATGAAAACCGAATGGCGGAATCAGCGTAAAGCTCTCGACAAGAGCGCGAAGAACCAGGTGATGGGCATTGGTTGTTAAAAATATCAAAATGGCAAACATATAAATCAGTTGGGATATAACAGGTACCTGACTACTGGACATGGGATCAATCACGTTGGCGACGCTGAAGCCCATTTGAAACGCCGCCAACTCACCTGCCAGGTGAATGCCGGCGAAAATCAGCCGAATCAGAAAGCCTATAATGACACCAGTGAGTATTTCACACGCAATACCAACGACAATCTGAATCACAGACATGCCGAATACAAGCGGCTCAAGACGGACAATCGGATAAAGCATCAGGGTAATGGTAAAGCAAAGTCCGACTTTGAACATAACGGGGATATTGCGACTGTCAAATACCGGCACGGTCAGTGTCATTGCACTGACACGCAAAAATATAAACAGAAAAAGCTGAATCTGAGGCAAGGAAATGTTAAGTGTGATCATATTTTTCGGGGATCAGGGATCAGACTGCTTGCTGCATTCCAGGATACGGTTCCTGATATGGTTAGCGAACAGTTGTTGGCAGATTGACAATGATATTGCGGGTAAAATCCACCATCAATTCCATCATCCATGGAAAGAAGATGATCAGTGCAATACCGACTGCAATCATCTTGGGAATCAGCACCAGCGTCATTTCATTAATTTGGGTTGCAGCCTGAAACACGCTGACCAGAACTCCGGCAATCAGACCAACCAAGAGTACAGGCATCGACAGCAGCGCCGCTGTTTTCATGGCTTCCAGAAAAAAACCCGTTACGAATTCAGGTGTCATCTGCTATGCTCCTTTCACACAAACCCTTTGACCAGAGACCCCACAATCAGATGCCATCCATCCACTAAAACAAACAGGAGCAATTTAAACGGCAGGGAAATCATGATGGGCGGAAGCATCATCATACCCATGGCAAGCAAAACGCTTGCAACCACCATATCAATGATCAGAAACGGAATAAAAAGCAAAAATCCCAGTTGAAAAGCCGTTTTCAGCTCGCTGATGATAAACGATGGAATCATGACCATTGTTGGAACATCAGCCGGAGTGTCGGGTCGTTTGAGTCCTGCAATTTCGATAAAAAGCGCCAGGTCTTTTTCCCGAATCTGCTTGTACATAAATTTGCGAATGGGAATTAAGGCCGTATCAATCGCCTGTTCAGAACTGATTTTTTTCTCTATAAACGGCTGGACGGCATTTTGGTTCACATCCTGCCAGACCGGGGTCATGACATAAAAAGTCAGAAACATGGCCAGCCCGATAAGTATTTGATTTGGGGGCATCTGCTGGGTGCCCATGGCCTGGCGAAGCAGGGAAAACACGATAATAAACCGTGTAAAGGATGTCAGCATGATCAGAATCGACGGAGCAATGGACAGCAGGGTCAGAGCTGCAAAAATCTGAAGAGCAACCGAAACATCTTCAGGCCCCTTTGCTTTATCCATGGCGATGGAGATCAGTGGAAAATTGCTGGATGCCGGCGGATTCGCCCCATATACCGCAGATACCAGCACCATCAGGATGAACATGATGATACCCACCGTAATGCAGGGTCGTGGAGTCTGAATGTCCTGAATTTTCATTACCACCTTTATCCCTTATCTGGAACCGGTTGCTGACCCCGGTCCTCTGATATATGGCCAGTTGATATCCGGTTTCGGATTTCCGCATCAACAATTTTATCCAGCAACTGAATACGATCTCCAGTCATTCCGATGACCAGAACAGCGCCTGGAATTTCGACAAGGGCGATTTGTTTTTTGATACCGATCGGACGGACATTCAGCACCCTAATCAACTGATCTGTCTTCCTGTCTGATCCGGCTGCGTTAAGCAGGCGTTTTACGAGTTGAAGGCAGGCATATAAGCCCCCTGTAAGAACAATCAATATTCCCAGCATCTTCAGGGTTGTATAAATAAAATTGGGCTGATCCATCAACGCAATCTCTCGATCCGCTCCATCGGACTGATGATTTCCGTCAGACGGATACCGTATTTATCGTTGATGACAACAACTTCACCTCTTGCAATCAACCGCTGGTTGGCAAGTACCTCAAGAGTTTCGCCGGCAATTTTGGACAATTCAACAACCGATCCTTGTCCAAGCTTCAGTAGATCATTGATAAGGAGGGTTGTTCGACCCAGCTCAACGGAAATTTCCAGAGGAATATCAAGGATAAAATCCATATTGGTTTTTTGAGAAACGGATTTATCTACTGATCCACTACCTTTGGTCCCCGGCATACCTTGGCCTGATTTAGGGGCGTAAGCAGCGCCGGATTTCATTTTATTTGGATCGGCCATCGTCTTGATGTTCTCCCTTGGGGCTTAACAACGCCGTTATTTCAACCGCCCGATTGCCCTTGGCAACTCCTGGAAATCCAAAGAATTTTGGAACGCCGGCAATTTTCATGGTCATCAGGTCATCTGGCCCGGAATTGAGTTTGAGAATATCCGAAATCTGAAGGTTCAGTAAATCGTTTACGGACTGAACCGTCCTTCCCAGTTCTGCTACCATCTCTACGGAAGTATCGTCCAGCAAGTTTTCCAGTTGAGGCTTCCAGGCATAAGCCATATCCTTTTCTCTAAGATATTTGCTGGACAGCTTCTCTTTTATCGGCTCCAGCATCAGATAGGAAACGCAGAGATATACATGGCCTGAAAATTCTTTTCCTTGCAGTAGAAACACAATGACCACCACAAGCTCACTGGAATTAACAATGTGAACAAATTCGGATTTTGTTTCGGTTTTTTTCAATGCGATTTTGACAGGAAATAAAAAATCCCAAGCTTTCTCGAAATTGGCCAAGACTTCCACTGCGAATTTCCGCATCATCCGCAGCTCAATCAGGGTAAAATCCCTGACTTGGGTCAGGGGTTTTCCGTCGCCGCCAAACATGCAGTCAATCAGCGAAAACACCAGATCTGTCTCAATGGCGAGCAGGCCAGACCCGATCAAGGGGTCCATACTGAAAATATTGTAGCAGGTCGGATTTGGAAAAGCCTTGATGAAATCACCATACTTGACCATTTCCGTTGAAACCAGGGAAACATCAATGGAGCGCTGAAGGCTTGCAGAAAGCGATCCCTGAAGCGTTCCGGTAAACTTGTCATAAACCTCTCCGAGAGCATAGAATTCATCCCGCATGATAATGCGCTGAGATGTCAGATCGTAAGTCTTGGCTTTGAGTTCCTGCGGAACGGCCTCTGCTTCAATATCTACTTCGCCCTTGGCCATCGCCCCAAGAAGTGCGTCAATCTCTTCCTGTGATAATATCTGGTCAGACATAATGGCTCGATGCGTTATTGTATAACAAATTCAGTAATATATATTTTTTTCACAGTCTCTTTACCCAGCAATTCATTCAGGTTGGAGACAATTTCGGAGCGCAGCGCACTCTTTCCTTCAGCGGTTTGAAGCTCGTCCACCTTCCGGGAAGGAAGGGTCATCAAAATGCTGTCCCGAACTTGCGGAAGTCTTTTCGTCAGCTCTTCAGCAAGTTTCGGATCTCCCAGTTCAAGACCCATGGTAACTCTCAGGTACCGTTTTCCGCCCTGGTCCGACAGGTTTACAATAAAGGAATCAAGAGCGAAAACAGGGCCCATGCCGCCGTGGCTGGTTTTTTCAGAAGATTTGCTGGACTCCTCTGTTTGCGTTTTGTCAAGCGCGGAAAGTTTCTGCCACAGCATAAAAAAGCCACCTCCAATGACAGCTAAAACGATCAGCAAAACCCCTGCAATAATAATGATATTTTTCTTTGACATATTATGAATCCATCAACTCCAGAATAATCTCGACGCGACGGTTTTTCTCCCTGTTTGCCGGGCTGTCATTCGGGTAAAGCGGCTTGGATTCGCCATAACCCACTGCTGAAAGCCGCTGGGGAGCAATTTTTCCGGCATCTATAAAATATTTGACAACATGCACAGCCCTGACAATCGAAAGATCCCAATTTGATGAAAACCGTCCACTTCGAATCGCCACATTATCGGTGTGCCCCTCAATACGAACATCAAGTCCATTGCTCTGCTGAAGGACCTGGATGATTTTATTCAGAACCGGATATCCTTCAGGCCGCAGTTCTGAAAGGCCGCTTTGAAACAGAATACCGTCTGAAAGGGTAATAAACAACCCCTTAGGGGTCTTAATAACCGTGATTTCAGGATTATTGGCCAGATCATCAATAGCATTCCTGGACACTTCTGAAAGCTGGGAAACCGTACTTGAAGAATCTCCAGAAACTTCTTGAGTCGCTGGCTCCGTCGACTGAATTGGCCTGACAATCTTAACACCGACTTTTCTCCCTTCCAGCAGCACCCCTGCGTCCTGAATTGACCCGACAAGCTTTTGGGATTTCTGGGTATTGATGTTGCCCATTGCAAACAAGAGTACAAAGAAAACCATCAGAAGGGTAATCAAGTCATTGAAAGTTATCAACCATCCTGGAGGATTTGGAGCTTCATGTTCGTTTTCGATGTTGATTCTACATCTATTTTCTCTCATTGAACAACCTTTTTAATTTCATTTCGAAAAAAAAGGAGCTCGACCCGGCGATTTTTGGCTCTGTTTTCCGGAGTATCATTGGGGAAAAGGGGTTTGTATTCGCCAAAGCCTGCCGCCAGCAATCTATCAGCAGCAATAATGCGTTTGTCCAGAAGATACCGAGCAACATTTACGGCCCGTGACGTGGACAACTCCCAGTTGGATGGATACCGGATAGTGCGGATGGGTGAATTGTCCGTATGCCCTGCAATGCGAAGACTGTATGAAGGATGATTTGCAATGATCGTTCCCAGATGTTCAATCAGCCTTCTGGATTCCGGCAGAATATCGGCCTGACCCGCTTCAAACAAAATTTTGTCGGAAAGTTGAAGGATAAGTCCTTTCTCGGAAATCGACACTTTAATCTCATTTTCCATCCCCAGGCTGCTGGTCACTACTTGAACATTGCTATATATACCTGCAAGCTCACTGTCAACACTTACCATATCAGGAGCAACCGGCAAAGCAACTTCACCGGATTCAAAACGCTGCCCACCGGTAAAAACACTTACAGCCGTTGAAAATGATTTGGCTGCCAGAGCCATTTTAGATATGTCTGTCACGGAGTACGAACACAGCACGATAAAAAAGCACAGCAGCATGATGATAAAACCAGCATATACAACAGCCCAATCATTACTGGAAACAGGGAGAGGATCGCTCGATATGCCGTGTCTTGAATTGGGGTTCATAGCTCTGCCGAATGCCACGACCTTACGTTGCCGTATGATAATTTTTGAAGAATTTTGGGTGAGATAAAGGCTTTCAGTTTTTGCTCGACAATCCGATGGTTATCTCCTGCCTGAATCGCCAGAATCCCTTCCAGAATCATCTGTTTGACCAGTATCTCCTGCTTGCTTCGGGTTCTCAGTTTTCCGGCAATTGGATTAAACAACAGGTTTGAAAGGACGGAGCCATAAAACGTTGTCAGCAGGGCAAGCGCCATTGGCCCGCCAATCAGGCTGGGATCATGCATTTGTCTTAGCATCTGCACCAGACCGATAAGGGTCCCCATCATTCCCATTGATGGTGCATAAGCTCCCATTGTCGAAAATATCTCCGCCCCGATTTTATGGCGTTCTCCGACATAAGCGATTTCCGTGGTCAACACATCTTCAATGGCGCTGGATTCCATCCCGTCAATCGCCATCTGAATTCCCTTGACAAGAAACGGGTTTTTCAGCTTTTTCAGTTGAGGTTCAAATGAAAGAATACCTTCAGTCCGCGCCTTTTTGGCGAATTGAACAATTATGGGAATCAGCGTTGTAGGGGATTGATAGCGGTGTAAAAATACATTTCTGGCAATGCCAAAAACGCTCATCACTTCAGAAATCGGATAAGCGATAAGCGTTGCGCCCATGGTTCCGCCGATAACAATCATCAGGGATGGGTAATCCAGAAACCATATTCCAGGCCCGCCCATCAGAATAGCGCTGACCACCAGCACACCGGAAACCAGGATACCCATCAGTGTCGTGATATCCATAAAATACAGTCTCCTTGAAATTCATCAATGAAGGACATCCGGAAACTGCTGAAGAATATCTACTGCTGAAACTTGATTCTGAAAGACCATCCGCCGGTAATCCAATATTCTTCTGGATAATTCTTCAACAGGCTCCCTGACCATCAGCCGGTCCTTGTTTGTAAAGGTGATCAACGTATCAGGTGTGGACTGAAGCGATTGAATCCTTTCCGCGTTCACGATCATTTCAATATTGTTTAATCTGGTTACCTTGATCATCGGAAGTCTCCTTATTTGTGTCAGCGCGGTAAGGGGTTGATTTCACCCCTTACTTTTTTTCTGGTTTTTTTGAATTACCGCTTCATATTGATCAGCTCTTGCAGAATTTCATCGCTGGTCGTGATGACCTTGGAACTGGCTGAAAACGCACGCTGAGCTGTAATCATGTTGACAAATTCCTTGGCGATATCGACGTTGGACATTTCAAGTGATCCCGGCTCGACCGAACCCAAACCAAATGTACCCGGAACTCCGATTGTCAGCGGATCTGTCGCATCGGGTGTAGTTTTTGTGTAAAGGTTATTATTCATTTTAGCCATAGAAGCTTTATCCGTAACATCAAAAATCACAATCTGAAGCCTTAAAGCTGGGTCCGTGGTCGGTGGGTCAGTGGTGTTGTCCGTAAACGTATATACGCCCTTAGCATCAACTGAAACACTTTGATATGCTGGCGGAGGAGTAGCGCTAGGCGGGACAACTATGTCGGCGACAGTCGGAGCGACAGGCGGAACAGGAGGCGGATCGGTATAGACACATCCCTGAACCACCATACCCGAAGAAGTAACAAGTTTTCCGCTTGTTGGATCAACGCTGAACTCACCGTCACGGGTATAATAGGTTTTGCCAGCAGCATCCTTGACCTGAAAGAATCCAGAACCAGTAATAGCCATGTCTAAGGGATTTGATGTTTTTTGCATGGTTCCCTGATTCCAATCATAGCTGAGATCACCCAACATTACCCCGCCGCCAATTTCCATACCTGTATATCCGCCAACAGATTGCATGATCAAGCTCTCGAACGAAAGCTCCGAACCCTTATATGCCGTGGTATTGACATTGGCGATATTGTCGCCGATAACTCCCATACGCTGTGTCGCGGCGTTTAAACCAGTTATTCCTGAATATAATGAGCCGATCATAAGAACTACCTCCTTTATTGTTTTATATGGGTGTTATAGCTTTCAAGATAAAGATTTTGGGTGCGTTATCGGTCGGGAATGTACGAAAGAGTACTATTCCCTTCCCGCTGCCTTCCCCAAATCATTATCTTAAAACCTATAGGTATTGTGTAATTATCGTCACTGTGTTTAAAATTGCTCTTACTTTTTCTCCGGTTCCGACACCTCAATAATCGCCGCATAAGGAATTTCAATACCCTTTGCCAGCAGATAGGTGTTGCCGCTATGATAACTGACACCTGTAATGATTTCCTCGATAAAGGCGGCCGACTCCATGATCTCTCCATCCTTGTTTTTCGCCTGAAGCGAGAAGGAGTAGCTTCCAGCAGGCGCTGCACCGCCATTTTCATCTTTGCCATCCCAGACAACGCTCTGCGAACCTGCAGTCATCTGATCCATTTCAATTTTCTTGACGAGTTCACCGGATGAATTGTAGATACTGACATAAACCGCATCAGCATCTTCACCAAGTTGATACTGTATCTCATGTGTTTCCCCAGAACCCAGTTCAAACATGCTGCCGCTGGCTTTAACGGTTTTACCGACAAAATTGACAGCCTGCGCATTATTGATGGACTGATCGAACAATTGGACGACCTTAAGGTTATCATTGACATTGGACAGTTGTTCCAGAGAGCTGAACTGAGCAAGCTGAGCAACAAACGCCGTGCTGTCCGTTGGATTCATCGGGTCCTGGTTCTGAAGCTGGGTAACCAGAAGTTTCAAAAAATCATCTTTACCCAGGGTCTGAGAACCTGGACTGTATAAACCACTCGTGGCCCCGCCAATAGCTGAAACAGTCATGATTGCCCTCCCTTATATCGGGCGATAGAAAGTCGGAGAATTCTTTCCGACATTTGGTTATTACGCAAAATAATTAACAAGATTTCCGCCTCTGCTGTTGGCTTGACTTGGCGAATCCGGTTCCTTGAATCCGCTTTCACCGGCACTTTCCTGACCCTTGCTGTATGCAGGTTCATGTCGTGCCTGCTTGAATGCTGTCTCCTCATGATGGGAAGATGCAAAATCCGTTCCACCTGACATCAACAAGTCCACATTTACAGCATCAACCTTGATGCCCTGGTGCTGTAGCTCGCTTTTGATCAAAGATGCCTGACGTTCAATCATCTCTTTCACTTGGGTATTTTCCGCCAAAATTTTGACAGTCACCTGCTGATTCTCCATGGATACATGCAGCCTTAAATGTCCCAGAGATTCGGGTTTCAAATCAATCTGCATCTCAGACTGCCCGGATTTTAAAGTGGAAGCCGTTTTTTCCACCACTTGCTTCACTACTTCCGCATGAAATGACTGGTTTACAGGTCGGGGCTCATTTGAAGATGAATTCACCGATGATGTTTTTTCCGTCTGACCTTCCCTGGCGAAATTCGCAACCGAACCTCCGGAAGCTGGTTCCGTGGGCTGAAGTTGGGGGCCATCATCACTGCCAGTGATCGTATCCAAAGAGCTTGCAGACTTGAACGAACCCATCGTTCCGACGCTATCAGCATTTGAAGCAGTGGCTAAAGGTGATGCTACCCCATCGGTTTCGATGGCATTTCCGGTTTGATGAAATGAACCGGATTTCGCCTTTACTTCCTGTGGCCGAACAGCAGAGCTACTCTTCTGTACAACTGGAGCCTTCTCGCGCTCAGAAGTATTCTGAAAGACACTGTCTGCGGAGTTCTCTTGCGTTATATTCCCTCTCGCACCCGGATTCTCTTTTCCGGCCAAAGGATTGGGCTGAATCGTATCCGACTTTGAAAAAACCGGATCTGAAGCCGTTACCGAAACGGTGTTCTCCTGCTGCTGCGCTGGCGCTTCACCGCTCTGTAAAACCTGAGGCGTACCTTTTATTGCCGGACTGTTTATTGATGTACCTTTTATCGCCTGGCTATTTGTTGATGCACCTTTTGCAGATGATGTATCGGGCTGCCGCTGCCTCTGTAACTTTGGTGTCAGCCCCCCACTAAAGAATTGCGCAGAATCTATCCTTGAAAAAAGCGGGTCTGAAACCGTTAGCGAATCTGGGTTCTGCTGCTGCGCTGGCGCTTCCCCGCCCTGTAAAACCTGAGCCGTACCTTTTATTGCCGGACTGTTTATCGCCGTACCGTTTGTTGATGCACTTTTCACAGATAATGTATCGGGTTGACGTTGCCCCTGCAACTTCGATGTTAGCTCCCCACTAAAGAATTGCGCAGAATCTATCCTTGAAAAAATCGGGTCTGAAACCGTTACCGAATCTGGGTTCTGCTGCTGCAGTGGCACTTCCCCGCCCTGTAAAACCTGAGCCGTACCTTTTATTGCCGGACTGTTTATCGCCGTACCGTTTGTTGATGTACCTTTTACAGATGATGTATCGGGTTGACGTTGCTCCTGCAACTTCGGCGTTAAATCCCCTTTAAAGAATTGCGCAGAATCCAGCCTTGAAAAAACCGGGTCTGAAACCGTTACCGAATTGGGGTTCTCCTGCTGCTGCGCTGCCACATCACTGCCCTGTAAAACCTGAGCCGTACCTTTTATTGCCGGACTGTTTATCGCCGTACTGTTTATTGATGTACCTTTTACAGATGATGTATCGGGCTGACGTTGCCCCTGCAACTTCGGTGTCAGCTCCCCTTTAAAGAATTGCGCCGAATCCAGCCTTGAAAAAACCGGGTTTGAAACCGTTACCGAATCTGGGTTCCCCTGCTGCTGCGCTGATGCCTCACCGCCCTGTAAAATCTGAGCAGTTCCTTTTATTGCCGGACTGTTTATCTGTGGACTGTTTGTTGATGTACCTTTTACAGATGATGTATCAGGTTGCTGCTGCCCTTGTAACTTCGGCGGTATCTCAATTTGAGCAGCCTGGGCGATATCTGGGCCTGAAAGATCAGGAATGGGCATTTGCGGGATACCTGTCAGAATAATGCTCTCGTCGGGCAATTGCTGATTCTTCATCGTTTCCGGCGTTGATCCACCTGCGATCAAACCAGAAGCAGGATTTTCTTCACTTTCCGAGCTAAGAGTATTAAAAGCAGTATTCACAGCCAGTTCAGGTTGCGGCATATCCGGTATGGACAGGAATCCCATGACAAGGCCAAGTGTATCCGGATATACAGATGGTAGTCGTTTGGCGACACAGCAGTCCTTGCCTTGCTTTCCTTTTGGTTTGCCGGAAGAAGCATTGTCTGCGTTCACCTCATCCGGCAATCTTCCTTCAGCAAGTTTCGAATTGGCATTTTTAGATTCATCAGGCATTACCTGAATGGCTCCTTTACCAAACTGGGAAAGAACCGACATAAAATTCTTTTGCTGAGGGTCAATATCATCAGTAAATTGACCCAGGCCGACAAAAGCCCCGTCCTTTAACAATTGAGATCTGCCGATCCCGGAAAACATGTCGCCGGAATTGGTTACACTGATGATTTCATTTAGCATTATATGAATTCCTGATTATGGGGTTTCCTTGTGAAAACGACAGATAGCAACTTCATCCAGAAAATCCTGATCCAGTTTCAGCATCTCTCTGGAGTAGGTAGCTAATCCTTTTTCTTTCAGATTTTCAATGGTTTTTCTTTTCTTGACAGCTTCAATTAGAACATCCCGTTTTTGAGCATATTTTTTTTCTGAGTCTTTCACCTTTTCTTGCTGAACAACCATATTCAGAGCAAGTCCTTCAAGAAAATTGGCGTAAAGAATATGTTCTGAAATGGCGATTCCATGCAATTGTTTTTGATGAACATCTTTGATCGCCTTGTCTTTATCCTGGTGAATCCGCGTTAGAATCGTTTTTTCATCCCTGAGCCTGCACCCGCATACCGACAGTTCCTTCTGAATGATTTCCTCGTGATGAAGACGGTGACTCAGGAGCGCTTCAAGTGCAAATTTAAATCCGGACATTATAACTCTCCCACCAGTATAAACTGAAAATCATAAATAATTGGTTATGAATCCCCAAGGCTTTCCATCCCATCACTTGGGTTGAAAAAGACCCTCCAACTGCTGAACGCTTTCTTCAAAGCTGGCAGTATCCTCAATTCCCTGCTGAAGATATTTAGTGATATTGTCTATCATGTTTATAGCCTGATCTATCTTTGGATTGCTGCCCGGAATATAGGCCCCGATGTTGATTAAATCCTCTGCTTTTCGATAAGTCGCCAACAACGACTTAAAAAGCCCTGCGCACTCCTTGTGACGGGAAGGAACAATATCAGTCATGACTCTGCTGATACTTCTTAATATATCAATGGCCGGATAGTGGTTCTGCATGGCCAAATCACGGGTCAGGACAATATGTCCATCCAGTATGGATCGGACTGCATCCGCCACTGGCTCGTTCATATCATCCCCCTCGACCAGCACCGTATATAGACCGGTTATGGTTCCGGCATTTGATGATGTGCCTGCCCGTTCCAAGAGCTTGGGCAGCAGGGTAAAAACAGATGGGGTATATCCCTTTGATGTGGGCGGCTCCCCCAGAGCAAGGCCTATCTCTCTTTGCGCCATCGCAAACCGGGTGACGGAATCCATCATCAGATTCACATGGAGTCCCTTATCACGAAAATATTCGGCAATTGTAGTGGCGATAAATGCAGCCCTCAGCCGGATCAGGGGCAAGTGATCCGAGGTCGCCACAACAATTACAGATCGTTTCAACCCCTCATCGCCAAGTTCTTTTTGTATAAATTCATTTACTTCCCTGCCGCGTTCCCCAATTAGAGCAATAACATTGACATCCGCCGAGGTTCTGCGGGCAATCATTCCAAGCAGTACGCTTTTTCCAACGCCTGAGCCTGCAAAAATACCCACTCGCTGCCCGCACCCAATTGTCAGAAGGCCGTTGATGGCCCGAATGCCGATGTCAAGTGGCCTATTAATCCGGTTTCGTGAAAGCGGATTCATCGGATCGGCATACAGTGGATATTCACAGTCGTAGGAAACAGGCCCTTTCCCATCAATAGGGTTCCCAAGCCCATCCACAATCCTTCCCAGAAGATTGTCTCCAACCGGAATATATGCTTTTTGTTTTCCAGCGACCACCAAGCTTCCTGGACTGATTCCCCGAATATCCTCAAGCGGCATCAAGAGAACCTTGTTGTCCCTGAAACCCAGCACTTCCGCCTTCACCTTGCGGCCTGATCCCTGGGGGTAAATATCACATACACTCCCAAGATAAGATGAAGGCCCCAGAGATTCGGTTACCAGACCCACCACTTTTGTCACCTTTCCAGTGGCTTTTATAGGGCTGGCTTGATCCAGCAGCGTGTGGAAATAGTCTAAATTAAAGGATTCCATCAGGATATTCTCTCCAGATCCATGTCAATTTTCTCCATACCTGGCAGGAAAGCCTCCTCAATCATCTTAAGTTGCGATTCAATTCTGGCATCAACATCACCCGAAAGGCTTTCCACAACACATCCCCCGCATGAAATCGATGGATCATCAATAAATGTAACTTCACCTTCAATGGGAATCAAATGCCTGCGCTCCCGCATATAGGCCAGTTCTGAAGGATGCATCCGAATCCGGACAGGCGCATTTATTGCAATGGTTTCAAATGTTTTTTTAACAACTCCTGCAATAATTTTAGGAGTTGTAGCAGGTTCCCGGGCCAGTATTTTTCCGGCTATGGCAAGCGAGAGTCTTACGGCCTCTTTCTCTGTGTTCAGGCAAAGCTCTGTGCGGAGTTTTTTGATCTCCTGCATCGCCTGCTGAAGGGAATGAATCACCGATTCAATTTCTTTTAGTCCGTCAGCAACCCCGACCTTGTGTCCTTGTGCGTAACCGTCCTTGTTACCTTGTAAATTACCGTCCTTGTTACCTTGTGCATATCCTTCCCTGTTACCTTGTGAATATCCGTCCCTGTTACCATCCTGAACTCCCCTTTGATAGGCATCAGCTTCCTTTTTTTGAGATTCAAGAATCAGCGCATCAAAGTTTGTCTTGTAATCTATTTGATCCTCTGTCTCAACTGCCGATCCTGTTCTTCTGAATTTATCTGATGTTTCTCCCTCCAAGCCATAATCGACATTGATGTAAACACGCTGAAAGGGTGTAGCGTCTTTTCCTTTTGGATTGACTTCATCGGTCGGTGATGCTCCTTTAACGATATCCGGAAAAAAATAAGGTTCAGAAGAAACACAAGAAAAAAGACCGCAGGCTTTGATGATTTTATGCAATATAATCCCCCCCTTTCCGGCCACTGATGACTATTTCGCTTTTGGCTTCCAACTCCTGGATGATTTTGGTTATGCTTTGCTGAGCTTCTTCAACATCCTTCATCCGAACTGCGCCAATTGAATCTATCTCTTCTTTCAGCATTACACCGGCACGCTCAGACATATTCTTGAATATCTTATGTTTGACTTCTTCAGAAGCGCCCTTAAGCGCCAGAGCCAGTTTTGGTGTCTCAACCCGCCGAAGAACCTTCTGCATTCCCTTGTCATCCACCAGAACCAGATCTTCAAACACAAACATCATCTGCTTGATCTGGGCGGCAAGATCAGGATTGACTTCTTCAATCTCACTCAATATCTGCTCTCCCGCAGACCCTTCCGCCATATTCAGCAACTCGGCAAGATGGCTGACACCTCCGGTTTTATGCATGGCGGATGTTTTTTTCTTTTTCATGAGTTCTTCAAACAACCGGTCAATCTCATTGATCATGCCGGACAACACCTTATCGAGCCTGGCGATTCGTATGGCCACTTCCACTTTCAGATTATCCGGAAGTTTGGATAAAACAGCGCTGCCAGACTCTGGTTTAAGATGAACAACAATCACAGCAATGGTTTGTGGATGTTCATCTTTAATCATTTCAACAAGCTGGTCTGGATCAATGGATTGGAGCGCTTTTAAGGTGGACTCCTCTTCGATCGGCTCAGTATCCGGATCAGATTCGTCCGGAATGGATTCCTGGAGCATTTCCGGTGTCTGAAGGGGTTCAGATTGGGATTCTTCATTGTCTTTGGTTTCAGCCAGAATCTGTCCCAATGCGTTACGCTGTCTCATTCTTTCTACCAGCATCGCAAATTCCTGAGAGATTTTCTCCACCACTTCCGGCGAGATCGAATCGATCTGAGACATGTGTTCCTGTATAAGTTTTCTTTCAGTATTCCCCATACGGGCCAGAATATCCCTGGAAACTTCTTCTCCCATTGAGTGAATGAGAACCGCAACTTTTAATGCTCCTGGTAAATTAGTTGTATCCATGCTCTGATACTCCAATGTATTTTAAAAAGTGTCCATCCAACAGATTCAGCTCTGTTTCATCCATTCACGCAGCACTTCAACAAAAGCCTGATTGTCCGCCATTGCAAGCTGTGAAAGCTGATTACTGATGGGCAAAGCCTCGGGTAATTGACCATATTCACTTTCGAGTTCGGTAACCGTTTTGGGGAGCTGGCCTAGCAACTGAGCATCATTTGAAGCCTCGGCAGTCAACCATTGTATGAGCGGACGGATAACAAAGATAAAGGTCAACAGCATAAAAGCCCCTGAAAAAGCGTATTTGATATAGGTGGAATACTGCATCAGCTTCGAAACCCAGATATTGCTTCCTTCACCCGTTCGAATTTCCGCAAGGTCAGGATTTTCAAAAGGAATATTTACGACTTCCACTTCATCCCCTCTTGAAGGCGTGTAATTGACAGCGCGCATGACAATACTTTTTATTTTGGCGATTTCTTCCGGCGAGCGAGGTACATATTCGACTTTAGACTTCCCATCTTCACCTGTTACTGCTTTATAAGATCCATCCACCAGAACCGCCACAGAAAGGCTGGTAATCCGGCCTATGGGTTCGATTGTGTGGCTGGTCATTTTTCCGATTTCATAATTGGCGGTCGAATTCTGCTTCTGAAAACCCGTGTTGGCTGCCGCTGCATCAGCCCCCTGCTGAAGTTTGTCCGTCATGGCTGCATTAGATCCCGGAACCCCCATCGCCGTTTTTTCAGGCTTTGTAGAAGATTCATTCGATATCTGTTCGCTTCTAACCACCTTGTTGTCCGGATAGAATCGCTCTTCTGTTTTTTCCTGTTTTTTGAAATCCACATTGCTCGAAAGGCGTACAATGGCCTTGTTAGGCCCCAACGCATCTTCAAGCATGGTTTTTACTTTGTTTTCCAGAGTCCGTTCAATTTTTTCCTGATAAGCCAATTGATCGGTTCTGGCCTTGTCAATATCGTTTTTTTCCTTATGACTGCTGATCTGATTTCCAAGACTGTCAACAATAGTGATATTTTCCGGTTTCAGACCAGAAACACTTGACGATATAAGATGAACAATCCCTTGAATCTGATCCTCATTCAGTGTCTTTCTGGAGCGAAACTTTATGACAACCGATGCTCTGGCCGCCTCTTCATTCTCGACAAACAAGGATTTGGGGGGCATGACAATATGAACACGGGAACTTTCTACCTCTTCAAAACGGTTAATAGTTCGGGAAATCTCCCCCTGTATGGCCCTTTGGTAATTGACGTTCTGAACGAATTCGGTCATTCCGAGTTTTGAATTGTCAAATATTTCAAATCCAACGCCGCCTCCCTGCGGAAGTCCCTGGGAAGCGAATTCCATACGGGTTTCATAAACGATTTCTTTGGGGACTAAAATAGCCCCGCCATTGGATGAAATCTGATAAGGAATTTTTTTGACTTTGAGCTGGCCTATGATGGCGCCGGAATCCTCAGCAGAGAGCCCGGAAAACAATACCTGGTAATCGGGTCTGCCGCTAAGAACCATGATCAGGATTAAACCGGCGACAACCCCTCCGATCAACGAAAACAATGTGATTTTTTTTACCGTATTCAGTCCGGTATAAATAACCTTAAACTGCTCTATTGCCCCTTGTAGTTGCATGGACTCTCAATCCCTTCTTAGATTTAAACCTGCATCCGCATGACTTCCTGGTAAGCCTCAAGCATCTTGTTTCGAACCTGCATGGTAAGCTGAAATGCTACACCTGATTTTTCCATGGCGATCATGGTGTTGTGAACGTCTTTATTTTGGCCGGATGCCAGTTTCTGGACAGAAGTATCTGCTTCGTTCTGAAGATGATTGACCTCTGCCAAATGGCTCTTTAACATGCCTCCAAAAGAGTTATTCTGCGCATCATTTATGAGTGGACTAATTGATGCTGCAGGTGCCTTAGGAAAGAACGGTATCGTGTCAAAGCGAATTGGTTCCATATTATCTGCCTATTTCGAGTGCTTTCTGCACCATGTTTTTTGAAGTGGATATGGCGGTAACATTGGCCTCATAACTCCGTGATGCCGTCATCATGTTCACCATCTCCTCCATGACATTGATGTGGGGCATAGAAACAAACCCTTGCGGATCTGCATCCGGATGCATGGGATCGTACTTTATCAAAGGTTTTCGCTGATCGTTAATGATTTCGACAACATTCACATCCGAAAGATTTTCGCCAAGCTCTCCCTTCAAAATCTCACCGAAGGCATTCTGAACGGGTATGGCGGCAAACACAGGCTCTTGCCGCTGATAGGGAACACCCTGTTCAGTTCGTGTCGTATTCGTGTTGGCCAAGTTGTTGGAAACCAGATTCATTCTCAGCCGCTGAGCCGTCAATCCCGATGCACTGGTTCGCATTGAATCAAAAAAATTCATAATTACCTCACTGTACCATTAATCGCATTTGTCAGCGATTGAAACTTCTTGGAAATCATTTGCGCTGATGCATTATACAGCAAACCGTTTTCCGATAGAACGGACATGGTTCTGTCAATGTCCATCGTATTACCGTCCTCTCGGAAATTATACCAGGATCTTTCAGCCGGTTTGATCTCCGGAACATTCATGTTCTCTGCGCCGTTCAGGGAAAAATGTTCGGGATGTGTCTGCATCAACGTCATTTTATTTGTTTCTCCGAATGCTTTTTCCATTTCTTCTTCCACGAGAATGTCAAATGCCCTGTAATTGGGCGTATCCATATTGGCGATATTGGAAACCAGCAGGCTGTGTTTTTGGGATCGCAGATTCATGCTCTTTTCCAAAACTGTAAAAGTCTTACTGAATAGTCCCTGTGATTCCATAAGCGATATCCTTTCTCTCAGAAGTTTATCAATAATTAAAGCAATATTCATACCAATCATTATTTGGCAGCAATATACAGGGATTAAGGAAAAGAATTGACTGACAGGCTGTTTATCGGTTGCTGGATTGACACGATTAGCTTCGATCCTGTGTCATATCGTTGACAGGAGGTAAGGTGATTTCCAACAAAGAATACCTCGATTGTCTGAATCAGATTTTTCTATGCATTGATCATCGTTTCACCAGGCATTTATCCGTGTATCGCCGCCAACAGGCAATAGTAGGGGCTAATATTGTATTCGCCCTATCGAAAGGGCGAATACAAGATTCGCCTCTACGAAATAAACCCAACTGGCCGAAACGATGATCAAGGCCGTATATTCTTTATCGTAAATCACCTAACTGAATCGGTGAACTCTCTCAGGCGTTGCTGATTTATTTACCCGTAAAATATTATTCATCTACGAAATACACGAAAACACGAAGAGTTAAACGGAGGTGGTATATTCTCATCTGAAGGGCGGCAGGTTGTCGATGCTACGACCGGTTACCGTGAAAATAAAAAACCCCCTCTTCATGGGGACCGAAGAGGGGGATGAGTCTAAACAAAAATAAACTTTTAAGCGCACAGCAAGCAAGGAAATCATCCAAAATTTTCTTCAATATTATGGCGTTTTATCTTTTCAATCAGGGTAGTCCGTTTGATATTAAGCAGCTTCGCGGCATTTTTCTTAACACCGTTTGCAATTTTCATCGACTGGGAAATCAGCGATTTTTCAAAATCACTGACGGCCGTACTGAGACATATTCCCTGATCCGACACTTCAATATCCGGAATGGCTGATCTGTCCGAGGAAGCGGTACTATCCGAAGGAGCGGTTCTGTCCGATGGGACGGCTCTGAGTTTTTGTGGCAGGTCCCTGGGATAAATCTCCCCTTCCTGGGTGAGAACAATCAGCCGTTCCATCATGTTTCTCAGCTCCCGCACATTTCCTGGCCATGAATGGGCGGTCATCAGCTCCATAGCTTTTTCAGAAATTCCGGTTACCTGAGTATGTTTTTTCTGATTAAGCTGTTCCAGAAAATGGGCGATGAGAAGCGGAATGTCGGATTTTCGATCTCTAAGCGGTGGAAGCGTCAAAGGAATGACGAACAGACGGTAATACAGATCTTCTCGAAATGTACCATTTTCTACTGCTGTTTCAAGGTCCTGATGTGTTGCTGCAACAAACCTGACATCCGTTTTTATGGTCTGGCAACCGCCGACACGCTCAAATTCGCTTTCCTCAAGAACTTTAAGCAGCTTAACCTGAAGATCATGGCTCATATCGCCTATCTCATCCAGAAAAATGGTCCCGCCATTTGCGATTTCAAATTTTCCAGGCTTGGCCGCTACAGCACCGGTAAAAGCACCTTTAACATGTCCGAAAAGTTCACTCTCCAAAAGATTTTCCGGAATCGCGCCACAATTGATCTGGACGAATGGTTTGTCTTTTCGATACGAATTCTCGTGAATGGCCTTGGCAACCAACCCCTTTCCCGTTCCGGTTTCACCCTGAATGATGATCGTGCTGTCGCTGTCAGCCACTTTTTCAATCAGGCGGAAAATTCTTCGCATCTGCTCGCTCTGGCCAATCATGCTTCTAAATGGACCAGGCCGGTCGAAACTGAAAACGGCCGGCTTTACCTCAAGTCGGGAATCCGTGTCCTGCCAGTTGCTATAATCAATTGCGAGGTTTGTCAAAGTTCGCCTCCTTATTCTCAACATAACGATGCATCATTTTTTTGTAAACCACTGTTACTGTCTGCTAAGCAAGGATGGGGCCAATTGCTAAAAAAATCCCTCAAAACAGATTATAATTTATATATTCAGATAGTTAATTTTATATTCTCTCAAGGCATATATTTTTAGGAGATGGATTATTTGCATTTTGCAATCGATTATCCAGAATTCGAAAGACTACATTCATACATAATGGCTTCTATCCTTGCAAAACAGGATTATCCATCTCTTTGCATTTTGCGATTTGCATTTTGCGGAAAGTCGCGTGGGAAAGCAGAAGGGAAGGTATGGGGGCATCAATAACAAACCATAAACTGATATTCCCCCCTTTGAAAAAAAAGGGGGGAGCATGGGGAATTCCAGCCATCAAAAAGTTGTTTTGGCCTCTTCAACCGAAGCGTTGATGGAAAAATTGCTGGTTTCCTGAAACCCCTTGAGTTCAGTCCCCAAGGCCGGAGACCCAACGAATCTTAAATGAACTTTTGATTTCTGACAACTCTCGACAACCGAAAGGATCAGCTTGATTACCAGCATGTTGATCTCCTTTACATGCCTGGCATCCAGGATTATTTTACTGAGCCCCGCAGTGGCCATGGTCTTTAAAGATCGGTTGAAATCGCCCTCAATTTCTGTAAGGGTCGCCCTGTCGGATTTTCCAGGCAAGGATAAAACCTGTATATCATCCACAATTGAAAAATAAGGACTGGGTAAAGGCGGCGCAGCCGCCTTGGGCTTAAGGGCGACTATTTTCATTACCCTTTCGATCAACTGCTCTCCCTTAAAAGGTTTAACCATATAATCGCGGACACCCATCTTAACAATTTGCATGACATTGTCTTTGCCGGATTCAGCAGTCAGCATGATCACCGGAATATCTTTCAGATCCGGCTGCCCCTTAAGTTTACCAAGCATCTCCACCCCGTTCATGACCGGCATGGTAATGTCCAAAACAATCAAATCGGGTTTATCACGACTGGCGATTGAAAGCCCTTCAATTCCATTTTCCGCCTCCACGACTTCACAGTCATAGGCTGAAAATGCTTTGCTCACAATTTTTCGAATGGTTTTGCTGTCATCTACAGCCAATACTTTCAGCGTCATAAAATTCCTCCATTTTTATCTTAAAAGCGGTAGGTATCACACACCGCCATCAGGCTATAAATTTAATGAATACCTCAACCATGGATAACTCTTCCTGATGCTGGAAAGCAATTTTTTCATGCCGCATCCACCCCTTGGATTCGATTTTAAAATCGCGGCCTGAAGTCACATTGGGAATGGAAAGCACACAGGGGAATCCTGCATCGCATAATTTGGATTTCATATCCCCTCCTACCATATTGCTGACTTCACCGATGACATCATTGATTTCATCATCTTCAATCTCATCTACTTCCATGCCCATCATCGCAGCGGCCATGACACGTCCAAACTCTTTGGAAACATGAACGCAGATATTTCCGATAACATCTCCGGCAAAACCGACACAGCCAACTACTTTGCTGCCAGATAATTCCATTGAAGGATCAGCTTCAGCAGCGCTCACCGCCATGGAAAGCATGGTATGAAATACGCTCCTGGTTGAATTGGCGCAAAATCCTTTAAGGTCTAATTTACTGATATCCGTCATAATTATCTCCAATGATCGATGATGTTCTCGTCAAAAGCCAAAATATCGATGGTTTCGCAATAATGCATGTCAATAACAGGGCAGACGGATGGTAAATATCGTTCCCTTGTTCACCTGACTTTCCACATGAATGGTTCCGCCATGATTCAGAACGATGCCGTAACTGAGGGACAACCCCAGGCCGGTTCCATTTTTCGAAGCCTTGGTGGTAAAGAACGGATCAAAAATCCTGTCAATTTCCGCTTCCGGAATGCCATGTCCGGTATCCCGAAATTGAATTTCAATCCAAACGCCTATTCCTTCCGCCAAGTTTTCAGAAGGGACGCTTTTAGATGAAATGCTTAATTCACCGCCCTTTGGCATGGCATCCCTGGCATTGGACAGCATGATAAAGAATACCTGAGACAGGGTATCAACATTTCCCTGAATGGTCGGCAAGTTTTCTTCAAGATTCATCACATTGCGAATATTATCATATTTATGTTCGTGCTCAAAAAGTTGCAAAACTTTCCGGAGCAGTGCATTTATCTGGACAGTATCCATATTGGAACCGGCTGCATGCGAAAACTGATAGAGCCCGTTCACAATTCTGGATATTCGCTCGGTCTGCTCGCTCATGATGGTTAAATACCTGGCCGTTCGCTCATCAGGATTGCCTTGCAGGGTAAGCATCTGGATATAACCGGAAAGAATATTGAGGGGATTGAGAATTTCATGAGAAGCGCCCGCTGTCAGCCGACCGATGGATGCCAGTTTTTCAGCCTGCAGGATCTGACGTTGAGCCTTCTGGAGCGATTCATGGTCTTTTCTTAGCCGATCGTACAACAGGGAGTTTTCCATCACCAGAGAACATTGCTTGGCCAGCATGGCCAGAAGCTTCATGTTTTCCTGTGTTATGGCGCTTTCTTCGATGGCTGTGATGATAAGGACCACGCCCAGGGTGTGTTTGGCGGTAACCAGCGGCAGCATGATGATCGTCTTTTCGCTTTTCAGAACGAGAGCGGGAAGCAGGGCGGGTTTTCTGCGATTAATAATCCAGGAAAACATGCCGCATTCGATCTGATGTTCAATCTCGTTCTGACAAACAGAACTTATCGACAAGGGCGAGGCGCTTTTTAAAACAAATTCGTGGTTTTGGTCATCAACCAAAAACAAGGCGCAGCCATCCATTTTTATCAAATTCTGCAGTTCATTAAAGAAGACATTCCATATCTGATTGATGTTGGCGGTGATATCAATTTTATCCTGAAGCTGGGATATCTCATCCATCTGGTCGATGAATTCCAGTATGGCCTGATATCCCCTTTCCAGCATGGCGATTGATTTTTCGGAGTTTTCGATATTATCAATGTTATCGTCTGTATCGGCCATTACTATTTTCAGGTTACCACCCAGGAGATATCCTGAAATTCCCTTTCCATTTCATGTAAAATAGGCTCAATAACATTGGGTTTCAGTTTCAGGGATGCCCAGGCATCTGAATTCAGAGAAGGTATTTTTCTATCGCCGCCGGATCCCAAATCAATGGCCCTGCAGAGAATATCCGCCAGATGAATAATGGATGTTTCCTGAATAAAACGCCCGGCCTGCTCCGGCTGATGATGGTGTTCCAGAATGTTTACCAGCTTCAGGGGCAAATTCCATTTTTCCGCCAGCAACCTGCCTACATCCGGATGGGTAAAGCCCAAAACCTCTTCCTCCGCTGTAATGATCAGTATATTGCGGATTTTCACCACGTTGCGAACTTCCGCAAAGTCATCCGGCAGAAACAGCATTTCCACAATTTTTCCAATATCATGAAGAAGACCGGAGACAAAGAGTTCTTCAACTTTTTCATACCGCAGATAGGTTCCAATCACTTTGGCCCCTATGGCGCATCCGAGGGAATGATCCCAGAAACTTTCCTGAATCATCCGATTTTCACGAGAGCGACTTGAGAACATATCAAATACAGAAGTGGTCAGGAGCAGGTTGCGTATGGCATCAAACCCCAGCAGGACAATAGCGCCGGTAATGGTGGATATTTTCTGGGGAAATCCGTAAAAGGAAGAATTCACAAGTTTAAGCAGGCGGGCTGTCAACACCTGGTCATCAGTAATCACGCTGGAAATTTCCCTGGCGGAAGATTTGGGGTTGTTGACCAGTTCCGTTATTTTTAGCACGGTCCTTGGAAGTGTGGGGAGATCGTCTATCTGGTTTATAATGCGTTTAAGGTTTTTGGGCGCCATGTTTTTTTTCTTTTTTCAGCAATCGTTTTTCCAGAAGATTTCCGGCAACCCGCAGTATCTCTTCCATCAATGGATCTGGAAGCGTTTCAGAAAATTTCGCCCTGAGTTCATCATCAATGAAGGTCCTGAGTTCATGTTCCATTTCGGTGTGTCCAACAACGCCTTCACCTGCTGCATCACCAATCCAAATCTCATGAATACCCCATGATTTCATGATATGGATATTTTTTTCGGTTAACCGAACATCCGGTTTCAGCAGTAGCACCTCCTGCAGGGTATAAACCGATTTGGCCAGCATCATCCCCGGCTTTGCTTTTTCCAGATCAATCAGGTTCATGCCATGCTTTCGTCCTGGCGAGGATGCAGCAGTATCAAAGTTTCCACCAGATGGTTCAGGTTCATGGGTTTTTGAAGATAATGGTTGGCGCCCAACTGAAACGCCTCATCAACGGTCTCCGTATCTCCGTAGGCAGACAGCATAATCACTCCAGTTGCCTTGCTTTTTGCCTTGATGTTTTTCAGCACCTCCATGCCGCTCATTCCCGGCATCCGAATATCCAGAATGACGATGTGCGGCTGAAATTGCCCGGAAGCGGACAGCGCATCCTCGCCGTTTGAAACAGCCAACGCTTCATACCCTTTGATAGAAAGATATTCCTTTAGCAATTCCCCTACGAACAATTCATCGTCAACAATCAGCACCCTGACTTGTTCCATCTTTCGGACTTCCTTATCTTGATTCCAAACAAAGGCAGCGATCCGCGGCCTCGCATTACCCGAACAACCTCTATAAGGCAAAGCAAAGTTCCATTCCAGATATAACATCCGGATATAACATATGGACGGCCAGTTTTTATGGGGTTTTTACAGAACACACATGGTGTCAGGATTATCATGAATGACAATCCAATATCAAGAGAAAACAAGGCAGGAAGAACCAATCTCATTCTTTGGCAAGAAATTCAGGCAGACCCCAATATGCGACACCACGTTTTCGCGTGGCATCGCAAGTTATACTTTTTTGTCAAACAATATCCCGATCATCTGGTCCATTTTTTCAACAAGATTCAAAAACTCTTCGCTGGGAATTTCCCGAATGACCTTATTGGTGCCTCTTTCAACCACCTTTACGATCATCTTCCCAGAATCCTTGTACTGGGAAAATACCATTCCGACCTCCTGCATCTTATTGATTTTACTTTCCAGATCCTTCAGCATGGCAGGCAATGCCTGTTCCGCGCCTTTTGCCTGTTTCTGCTGATCCTGGCTTTTCGGATCAATTTGATCCCGGGTTCTTAAATCAATCTGATCCAGGTTTTGAACCGGTTTGACTTCGGATTTCTCAGGAGTCTGCGACTCGGGATAGCCCAAGGATTTCACATCCACAAAACCGGTCTGAAACCGTTGAACTTTAAGTGATTGTGTTACTTCCATACCTGCCTCCGCTACTTTATGTATGCATGAACCATCTTTTTTCCATCCGCAAGCTGTCGAATCTGGGTGGAAACACCCAGTTGGCGCTGACGGATCTCCGACATCACATCAAAGACCTGGCGACTAAGCATCTGAATCTGCTTCACAAGCTGTGTATCACTGCTGGCACCTGCCTCCTGAATTTCCTTCATGACATTTTGATGATCTTCAGCCAGAGACATCAGCACATCCGGATCAGCTTCCTTCAGAGCCATCCTTACTTGATCCGTGACCGTGGCAAGCTTCAGATACAGCATTTCATGTCTATTATGCTGCAATGCGGAATCCGCCCCGATATTCGGCTGGATATGAAAGATCGTGATCCGAGACCACTGTGGTCGGCATTTGCTTCAAAGCTTCCGCAAATCCTTCCTTGATGGTCGTAAGAAGCCCTTCCACTTCACCCATCATCAGGTTGTCATTTCTGAGATTGGCCAAGGTCAAGCGGCCCAGGATATACTGATACAGGTCGGAAAGATTCTCTACCAGGCTACCGCCCATATCCCGGTCCAATGCACAATCCAGTTCCGTAACAATCGCTACCACTCTGGAGATATTCTCGCCTTTAACTCTTGGATCCCCTGCCTCAAGCCCGGCCCTCGCAGCCTGAATAAACCGCACAGATCCTTCCAGGAGTTTAACCAGCATCATTTCTTTGCTGTCAATTGTACTGGCGACTCGGTTGTAAGCACTGTATCCTGCGTATGTCATAGGGTCTCCTCAATATCCATGCCGTCGTAGGGATTAGTAGAACCATGGATTTTTTCGATCGTAATCAGTCAATATTTCATTAAATTATTCTGTCATCTGTCGTCTGTCTGTCATCCGTCATTTCGTTCCCCAGCCACTTTGAAGCGCATCAAGATTTGAGGTCAATGAATTAGACGTGTTCTGATATTGGCCCAAAAGCACTTCCAGAGAAGAAAACTGCGTCCGAAGGCGGGTTTCTGATATTGTCATACGGCTATTGAGCGTTAGAATCTGTTTATCCAGACCATCAATGCTTCCCTGAATTCCCTTCGTCCGGGCTGCCAGCGTTCCGCCTTGAATGTCCAGAATCTTTTCGACAGAAGTGGCCATCCGAACCGCAAACCCTTCCGTTCCTGTGTCGGTTTTCGTAAAGAATTTGACAACATCATCAAAATTGTCTTTCAGTTGCGTACTGAATACACTGGAGTCCAGCTCCAATTTTCCCGCTGCATTGGTAGAAACGCCAAGGTCAGTCAAGTGACTTAGCGTTGCCGGAAGTCCGGAAACCGAATTGGACAACAGGTTTTGAACCTCGCTTTGAATCCGACGGGTAGTGGAATCTCCAAAAAGAGTGCCGGTTGCCTTGGTCTGTTTATCGTAACTCTGCAAATTGTTCAGAGAATCCATCAGGCCATTGTAGGCATCCAAAAAAGCATTCAACCGTGTGGAGAAAAGCTCATCGTTGCGTTCGACTTCAACTGTTGTAGTACCCAAGTCTTTCAGCTTCAGCGAAACACCGCCAATGACATCGGAAACGGTATTGGATGCACGGCTAATACTGGTTACACCATCCACGGTGATGTCTGCGTTTGCTGCGCCCTGGAGCTGAACCATACTTTCAGTGGAGCCAGCATCGTAAACCAGCCGGGATAGGCCTGTGGAATCTTCTGTTGCCGTCAAGTTGATGACATTGTCCGCCCCTGTCTGCTTTCCGGTCAGGGATAAAAAACTGTTTGTACCATCGTTGATAACAGATGCGTAAATCCCCGTATCTGCGGCATTGATGGATTTGGCGACATCCGAAATCGTGCTGCTTGCACCTACTGAAATATCGACCGCAGCGCTGCTGCCCATCTTGAGGTGAATGGTACCCTCGCCTACAGCTTCGGTCGGAGAAAATCCGGTACTGGTCAGCTTATGAACCGCTGCCAGGCTATTCACCGTTACCGAATAACTTCCAGCCACTGCCGTTCTTTCCGCCGAAGCAGTCAGCAGGCTGGTGTTGCTGGATGTCGCGGCATAGCTTGTAATATCCGATACGGTGTCCAGGTTCCTGGCGGCGTTTTTTACGTCTTTCAGGCTGCCCTGAAGGGAACTGTACGCGGTAAGTTTGACTTGATAAGCTGCTTCCTGCGTCTGAAGTTTTGTAATGGGCTTTTGCTGAAGCGCCTGAAGCTGAGAGATGATTTTATCCGTATCCATCCCCGAAACCAGACCACCAACAGAAATTGACATGACATGTCCCCCTTCTAAAACCCAAAAAATAGAGTAACGACTCAACAGGAATCCCCCCGGCGAACCGGGGGGATGATTTACATCACTGTTTTAACTGATTCCTGACTACTGAAGCAGTTGCAGTACTTGCTGCGGGAGCTGCTTGGCCTGAGCCAACATGGCAACGCCGGCCTGCATCAGTATCTGCTGTTTGCTCATATCTGCGGTTTCTTTGGCAAAATCCGCATCTAATGTTCGACCGTTGGCTGCAGAAAAGTTCTCAGAAGCATTCTGCAGGTTGGAGATGGTGGAGTCCAGCCGGTTTTGGACTGCACCCAGCTCGCTCCGGTTAATCGCAACCTTGTCCAAGGCATCATCAATCCTGTTAATGGCATTGTTGGCATTGGCCAAGTTTTCAACGCTGAGGCCTTGTCCGATAGCTTCGGAGCTTCCCCCCTGCTCGACAAATCCAGCAGCCAATGCGCTGGCACCGGCGCTCGCGGCAGAGCCGGCAATTTTGATATCAGCGCCTGTGTCTGAAACCAGCGAGATGGTTCCAGTGGTTGTGAAAGATGTTGACGATTGGCCGAACACGGCACCCGCGGCGGCTCCCTCAATTTTAATATCCAGCCCGGAAACAGAGGATATAACCAGTTTTCCAGTATCCGCCTCAACGCTGGCATCAACTCCATTTCCGAGGGCTTTAATCGCGGAAACCACATTATCCATGGTTGTGGCGGTTACCCCAAAACCTGCCACAGCAGAACCATTGATAGTAATGCTTTCTGATCCTGCTGTTGCAACCGCTGTCATATCGACCGTATATTTGACCTCGGTCCTCGCAGATGCCGACACACCGGACTCACCCTTCACCAGATTAATCGCAAACGCCTTATCACCGGCGGTAGCCCCCGTGGACGCACCCACGGACACCCCATTTAGCACCAGATCGCCGGCAGCCATCGCATTGCTTGTAACTGCTGCGCCGGTGGTGTTTGTTGATCCAGTGGAGATGTTAAGTCCCCATTTTTCCACATCAGCGACAGTAAAGTCCGACGTGATTGGTCTGCCCGCCGCGAGGCTTTCTTTGATCGTAGTGGCGGTAATCGAAATGGCTTGATTGGCATCGTCGGTCAGGGCAATGTAGCCTGTGCGTTCCCCAGCCTTCAGCCCCGTGTTTGCGAATGTTCCGCCAATTGCAATGTTTTCACCTGTATCATTACTCAGCGTAATGGATCCATCCTTGTTCAATGTAGCTGTAACCCCGGCAGCATCCCTGTTGATATTATTGACCAGTTCCGTCATGCTTCCAGAATCTGCTATAAGACTCATATTGGCAGTCGTCGTACCGATCGTCAGGCCTGATACAATACCACTGGCGCCGCCGGTTCCCTTGTATGTGTTGTAGGCAGTTGCGGTTACGCCTGTAGCGCCGGCTGAAAGATTGATAGCCGTTGCTCCAGCCGCTGCCGTTGACGCTGCGGCTCCGGCAATCGCCGTACCATTGATCGACAATCCTGATCCAGCCGCAGCGGAGGTTGTGCCCACCCTGCCACTGTTCAACTCACCAAGTTTGGAATACCCGTTCAGATTCAAAGCACCGGTTTTTGTACTCCTTAACGAAACGGATATGGTCTGTCCGGAATTGGCACCAATCTGAAGACTCTTGGTTCCTCCGGTTCCATCCAGAAGGCCGATGCCGTTAAATTGCGTGGCTCCGGAAATCCGGTCAATTTCTTTGAAGAGCTGATCCATTTCACCCTGAAGAGATGCACGGTCAGAAGCCGAATTGGTGTCATTCGAGCCTTGCACTGCAATTTCCCGCATCCGCTGTAAAATCGTGGTGACTTCCTGCATCCCGCCTTCTGAGGTTTGAAGCATTGATATACCGTCGTTGGCGTTTCGAACTGCCTGATCTACACCCCTGATTTGGGCTGTAAACCGATTGGAAATCGCCATCCCTGCAGCGTCATCTTTTGCACTGTTGATCCGAAGACCAGATGAAAGCCGCCCCAATGATTTGTTCAACAAGCCTTGCGTCTTGGCCAGATTGCGCTGAGCATTCAAAGACGCCATATTGGTATTAACTGTCATAGCCATGGTAGTATTCCTCCTTGAATAGTTGGTTGACCTCGGACCTCTATGCCCTTGGTTTGAATCGGGTTATTTCTTTACTGTGTTAATTCTGACATCGGCATCCTGCCGACAAACTTAAATGATTTTTTTCACAGCTTGAACTTGTTCTTTCCTCTTAATAACAATATCGCCGTTATCGCGGAAAACTTCAATATTTTTTTTCTTCCTTTCGTCTTTTTGGGTTATGTTACTGTGTGTTAACTCTGACATCGGCGTTCTGAAAAGAAACTTCAATTGTTTTTTCATCATTTGGCTTCATTTTAGCTCTTGATAGATATATCGCCATCTCGTATAAATACTTTAACGTTTTTATACTTGTTTATAAATTTAATGGAGGTATGCCATGACAATTGCACAACACTCTGAAAAAGAACGGTTTTCATACATGGATTATTTGACCTGGACAGATGACCAGCGATGGGAGTTGATCGATGGCGAACCCTTGCTGATGTCGCCCGCGCCAAACCGACTCCACCAGACGGTCTCAAGAAGAGTGGAATACCAAATTGAGCATTATCTGCAGGACAAAACCTGTGAGGTGTTTGATTCACCATTTGACGTGCGGCTGGAAGAAGCTGGAATTTCCGATAAAAATGCCTTTAATGTGGTCCAGCCGGACCTGCTGGTGGTATGCGACCACTCCAAACTGGATAACCACGGTTGCCTTGGCGCACCGGACTGGATCATCGAAATTATCTCCCCTTCAACCGCTTCCAAAGACCACATCATCAAGCGTGAACTCTATGAACGGTTCGGCGTGACCGAATACTGGATCGTGCAGCCCCTGGATCGGCTGGTCATGGTCTATCAGTTGAATCCGGATGGTCGTTATGGAAGGCCTGATGTATATACCGAATCAGATGTCATAACGGTTGGCATCCTTCCCGAACTTCGTATCGATCTAAAACGGGTATTTAAAGGGGCGGAGGAAATATGAAGGATGCTCCCGCCGACACCACCTGCCAGCGGGTTGCCCCCTTTATTTTCTGTCCCATGCTCCACCATGATACTTGCCCCCTTTTTTATGCCTGCAACAATTGCAGTACCTGCTGCGGGAGCTGCTTGGCCTGAGCCAACATGGCCACACCAGCTTGCATCAGTATCTGCTGTTTGCTCATATCTGCGGTTTCCTTGGCAAAATCCGCATCCATCAGCCGACCGTTGGCGGCAGAGAAGTTCTCGGAAGCATTCTGCAGATTGGAAATAGTGGAATCCAGCCGGTTTTGAACTGCACCCAGTTCAGCCCGGTTTTCAGAAACTTTGTCGATCGCATCATCAATCCGATCTATGGCGTTGTTGGCATTTTGCATCGTCATTACGTTTAAACCTGATCCGACGGCTTCAGAACTTCCACCCTGTTCGGTAAAACCAGCAACTGCTTCGTTATTACCGGAAATTTTGACATCAGCGCCTGTATCTGAAACCAGCGAAATAGTTCCATGCGTTACATTTGTCGCAGCAGCGCCCATTATGTTAACTGCATCCGTACCCGTAATTGTAATATCCAGCCCGGAAGAAGCGGTTAATACCAGTTGTCCCCCTGTATCGGCACTGGCCACAACTCCCCCCCCGAGCAAATTGATCTGAGAAATCACCCTGTCCATGGTTGAGGCTGGTCCTGATAAATCCACTTGCGAACCATTGATGCTAAGACCATCTGCTACCGCAGTTGCAATATTTGCCATATTGACAGTATATTTGACCTGGGTTGTCGCAGTGGCCGTTACACCGGACGATAACTTTACCAGGTTAATCGCAGCGGCCTTATCGCCGGCGCTGGACCCTGTGGAAGCACCCACGGAAACCCCATTTATCGCCAGATCGCCGGCAGCCATCGGACTGCTTGAAACTGCCTGGCTGGTGATATTTGTTGATCCAGTAGAGACGTTAAATCCCCATAGATTAACATTCGCGGCCGTTCCGCCCGGTGTTGCGGTAATCGCAATGGCTTCATTGGCATCATCCGTCAGGGAAATGTAGCCCTTATATGTAGCATTGGCGCCTAATAAACCTCCCGTAAGCCCCGAGTTTGTTGTAACTCCACCAACCACAATATCTTCGCCTGTGTCATTGCTCAGCGTAATGGATCCGTCACCGGCCAATGTAGCTGTAACTCCTGCCGCATCACGGTTGATATTCTTGACCAGGTCCGTCATGCTTCCAGAATCTGCTATGGTAGCCATATTGCCAGTCGTTGTACCGATCTGCAGGCCACTGACAATGCCACTGACGTTGCCTGCCCCCCTATAAGTGTTGTAAGCAGCTGCGGTCACGCCGGTTTTACCGGTTTCAAGATTGATAGCAGTAGCGCCGTCCTTTGCTGTGGCTGTTGTTGCAGCCTCGCCAATGGCAAAGCCGTTAATCGACAATCCGGTTGCAGTGGGACCACCCAGATCGCCTATCCGGCCGCTGTTAAGATCGCCAAGCTTTGAGTACCCGTTCAAATTGAGATCCTTGGTCTTGATACTTTTTAATGTCACCGAAATGGACTGGCCGGAATCGCTGCCGATCTGAAAGTTCAGGGCGCCTCCGGATCCATCCACAAGGCTGATTCCATTAAACTTTGTAGATCCGGCAATCCGGTCAATCTCAGAATATAGCTGATCCATCTCACCTTGCAGCGATGCACGGTCCGAGGCCGAGTTGGTATCGTTGGATGCCTGCACTGCAAGCTCCCGCATCCGCTGCAGAATCGAGGTAGTCTCCTGCATGGCGCCTTCAGAGGTTTGCAACAGGGATATACCGTCATTGGCGTTTCGAACGGCCTGGTCAAGTCCCCGAATCTGGGTGGTAAAGCGGTTGGATATGGCCATGCCTGCCGCATCATCTTTTGCGCTGTTAATGCGAAGCCCGGAAGAAAGCCTTCCTATGGATTTATTGAGGGCATTCTGCGTCTTTGACAGATTTTTTTGTGCATTCAGAGATGCAATGTTCGTATTGATGGTAAGTGCCATAACTAATTCTCCTTTTTAGTAGGTCGGGTTTAAAACCCGACAAATTCATCATGATGTTGTCGGGATACTTTCCCGACCTACAACGAATGACTCACAGTCAAAATTTTGACGGATGTTCTATTTTTTCCGGTGGCTGATTCTTGTAACTTGCCCAGATGTTTTCATATACCTGTTCAAGTGACCGGGTCAGGGTTTTGGCATCCATCATCTGCGAATTTCTCATCGTTTCCCGCAGTCTTGATCGAATGGATGAAAGCACTGCTAAATCCCGACTAAAGGCAATGGCCTTTTGAATATATTCGTCCACTGAACCGGCAATAAACGATTCAAGTCCAACGCTGGTCAGCAGACTTACCCCAACTCTCGAAGCATGGGATATGCCTCGTAGCGCAATCACCGGAACCCCCATCCACAATGCTTCACAGGTTGTGGTGGTACCGTTATACGGGAAGGTATCCAGCGCCACATCCACCCGGTGATACAGCGCCAGATGGGATTGAAACGGCATAAACCCAATTAGTTCTAATTGTTCGGGATTCACATGACAGTCTTCAAACTGTTTCACAAGTTGCCGACAGGTGTCAGTATCCGCCAGCGCCTTTGATTTAAGAATGAGCCTGGCATCGGGAATCAGATTGAGAATGGTTGCCCATGTACGAATGACGGTCTCTGTGATCTTCGTTCGATTATTAAAAGAAGCAAATGTCGTGCCACTTGTATTTAAAACTGGGAGATCAGATACTTCAGGGGCATCATTTGACGGCTGGTAACATAAAAAACTGCCTGAAAGCCGTATCAGTTTTTCGCTGTGACACCGGTCCGCTGCGCCCGGCGGATCGGCCATACCATCGGTAATACGGTAATCCATCGCCTTAAGACCTGTGGTATTCGGATAGCCAAGGTAGGACACCTGAACAGGAGCAGGTTTTCGGGCGAATACCTTCAAACGATTGTTGGCTGTATGACCTGCAAGATCAATGAGGATATGAACGCCATCAGCCTGAATGAGATCAAACAGCTTGCTATCATTGATTCCAAAAATATCACGCCATTCACATCCCACACTCTTTATCTGTTGGGTCACATCATCCGTTTCATAGGTATCTGAATAACATGTGACCTTGAACCTGACAGGATCATGAACTTTCAGAACAGGCTCGATAAAATAGGCAACCGAATGCTGTCTGAAATCCGGTGACAAATATCCAATATGAATCCGTTCATCAAGGCTCTGAACACATTGCCAGGCGTCGGAAGAATTGGTAACACCCGATCCGTGCTGAATATCCCACGCAAGATGCTGCTGAAACAAAGACATTGGGTCTTCATCCTGCAGATAGTTAAGGCCAAGCAGCAAGTTTGAGTGTGCTCCTGCATATCCGGGCTTCTGCTTGACGGCGATCTCGAAACAGGATATGGCTTCACGAACTTTACCCTGCGCTAACAACACATATCCCAGATTGTTATAGACTTCTGGATGTCCTGGCTGAAGCGCCAATGCTTTTTGATACCAGAGAATGGCTTCGGATAATTGGTTCTGGTCTTTATGAGCATCACCGATATTGTGCAGGACCTCAAAACATGTCGGGTTCAGCGTCAGGGTTTTCTGAAAACAGATCAGAGCGTCATCATAGTTATGCAAATAGTTATAAGCTGTTCCCAGGTTGTTATACGCATCTGCAAAATTCGGCTTTAACCTAAGGGCTTCCTGGTAGCAAGTGATGGCTTTTTCGATTTTTCCCATACTTTTAAAGCTGTTCCCCATATTGCTGTAAACTTCCGCATAAGCGGGATCAAGGGAAAGTGCTTTTTGGTAATGCTGAATTGCTGCTTCATAATTGTCCAGGGCGTGACAGGCGGCACCCAGATTATAATAAAACATGGGAATTTTCGGCGAAACCTTTATGGCCTTTTGAATCAGTTGAACCGCAGTTTCATGCTGACCGGTTTGATGGGCAGCCACGCCCAATAAATGAAGCGCATCGGCATGATCCGGCTTTTTAGCAAGCACGCGTTCATATATGGCCACAGCTTCCTGAAAATTCCCGGCCTGATGGAGCCGAATAGCCTCCATCACCTGCCGCTGCAACTGATTCGCATCCGGTTTTTGTTTATAAGAATGCTTTTTACTGTTTTTCCCGTGTTTCATATAACCGCTCCGCCTCCTATCCTTTTTTCTGCCCTGCCGCTACTCCCCCCCTCCCCTTGCGGGAGGGGGTCGGGGGGTGG
>CAIMCT010000253.1 GCA_903839535.1 uncultured Desulfobacteraceae bacterium | reverse complement strand
CTTCTCAGATATTATCGGGAACTTGACGGCGAAACCGACAAACGGCTTGCAATCAGGGTTATACGGCGATTTGCCAAAAAGCCATAATCCCCAAATTACCAAACGAAGCCATTCCATACTGTCGCATGTACCACCGGGACATCGGCAACCGCCACCGTATTAACCAGATATACTGCGAACTGGCATAATTTTACGTTTTTGATCCCCCACCCCAACCCTCCCCCGCTGGGAGAGGGAGTTTATGAAAAGCGCAGACAAGCTCTTTTAAAAGAAAAGCAAAGAGGTCGTTATATCTTCAATATTAAAGAGTTCATCGGCAATAGACCGGTAAAAGACGTAACCACTTTTGATCTTGAAAAGATGAAAAATATCCTTAAAAAGAGGGGCAAAGCCCCCAAAACAATACATCATAGCTTGTCTCTGGTACGAACGGTTTTTAATAAATGTTCTTTATGGGGAGCATACACCGGAGGAAACCCTGCTATCAAGGTGCAGTATCCCAAAATCGCTGATAATGACAGGGTACGGTTTTTGAGTTTCGATGAGGTTAAGATTTTACTGGATGAATTATCCAAACTGCCCAAAATCGAAACGCATGATCTTGTTTTGATGGCAGCGTTTACGGGAGCCAGGTATTTGGAAATTGCAAGTTTGAAGTGGGTGGATATTGATCTTGAAAGCGGTTACATCAATTTTTTAAACACTAAAAATGGGCGAAGTCGAACAGTATTCGTACCCGTAAACGTTCAGAACGTGTTGTCCGGTCGGAAGCCAGTGGATTGCTCTCCAGATTCTTTGGTATTTCCAACGAATCAAGGAACTATCCGGGGTGAGGTTCCCAATTCTTTTCCTGAAATTGCGAACAGGTTATTCAATCAGGGCGTGTCAGACCGCCGTCAGCGTGTTTGTTTCCATACGTTGAGGCATTCATACATCAGTTGGTTAATCATGAGTGGTGCTGATTTACGAACGGTTCAGCAAATATCCGGGCATGAAACTATGACGATGCTCAAAAGATATTCACATTTGACCGGCGCGTATTTACAGAAGGCGGCGGATCGGGTGGCAGCAGCGTTTGATGCTGATTGTAAGGATAACGTTATATCTTTTGCGGATCGAAAGGCTGTGTAATTTTTCAGTTTGAGTGGATAGCTTGGGAGTAATTACCCCAGGCGACAAGGCCGCTTCCTCTAACGGCTTTCCTCTCTTTATTTCCAGAGGACTTCAAATGAGAGGATTTGAAAATGGACAACTTTTGGCCAAGCCAAAGTGACTACACCCTCCAAGATGCTGCTTTCATATGGCTGAATCAATCACCACAAAGTAAAATCCCAGATTCAGACCAAAGGATTTTCAGCGCTATCTTAACCATGTTTCGTGGTGCAATCCGTACTGGCGATCTCAAAGTCACCGGGGGAATAAAACCCGGTCTTATTATTCGAAGCGAGTGGATGGGGACGGAATCACGGCAGTCAGGCGGGTACACAAACGAAACGAGAGTATCACGAGTAAGCCTTATCGCACTTGCTGAAAAAAAAGGTGTTAAATTGAAATACCTCAATCGGGATGATCTTCCTTTGCTTGAAATTGATACGGTCGAGATGCCGGTTGAAGTTGTGCAACCAACAGGGGCAGACGCAGGGCCGGTTGAAACCGAAAAAGATAAATCTAAAAAGTTCCTATTATTACAGAGAATCATTATAAATAAAATTTACGATGTAACAAATAAATCTACGGGAAGTGATGCACTTGAAAAAGCAAATAGTTACTTAACACGAAATCCATACAAATACCTTCCACTTGGACAACTTACAATAGATGATTTTCCAGATACGGACACACCTGCTCGTGACTATAAAGGCCGGATAGGTCAGGCAATATTACGAAACGGCGCGTATGATACGCTCACACTGAATGAAATTAAAGCCCTTTTGCCGATAAACAAAAGAACAAAAAAATAAACTAACCGCACTACCGATTATTCAAATGCCTGTCAGGGATTAAACCTTGATGGGCATTTTTTTTCTTCAATCTGCCTAAAATCTGCCCTTTGTGCCTAAAATCTGCCTAATGTGCCTAAAATCTGCCTAAAATCTGCCTAATTTGTGCCTTCCCAAAGTAAAAAAAACCTATATCCTTTAGACATGTTGAGAGGAAGTATAAACAATTTTCCAGAAAGGAATAGAACCAAAATGCAAATCGAAAAAGAAAAGATTCTCGCTGCAATGCGTAATGCGCTACCGGAATATTTCCGAATCAGCGAGCAGGGTATCTTATCAAAGAAAACCGTTTACAACCTGATTTCCCAGGGCCTCGGGCCCTCTGTGACTTCGATTGGTGGTAAGAATTTCCTGGAGCGAAACTCCTTTATAGAATGGGCATCCCAGAGAGGTATACTGCGAACTGGCATAATTTTACGTTTTTGATCCCCCACCCCAACCCTCCCCCGCTGGGAGAGGGAGTTTATGAAAAGCGCAGATTATGCCAGTTCGCAGTATAGTTCATTACACAGGCCGGGCAGGAAGCGGGCAGTGAAAGGAGGTGCGGAACAAAAATAGATAGTAATTAATTAAGAAACGAGAGAAACTAAAATTAAAATCTTAAAATAAGGACTAATACCATGACCAAGAATTTAACAGATTACGCAATCACGACAAAATTTAACATCCCGCAAGCAATTCTTGATTCCGCCGCAGCAGAGCAGGCCACGCGGTCAGGGAACTACTTAACCATTCTAAAAGCCGGTGGCCTCAAACCCTCAGGCGTTGAGAAAACACTACAAGAACTGAGAGCGGTCATTACTGATTGCGATTTTTATCAAGCGAAATTTGAGAATGGAAAGTTCTCGAAAAGAAGTGCAACTGGTCCGGAGAGTGATGGGTATCAAAACAGGTGCGATCTGTATCTCCGGGTTTCCCCTGAGTTCACAACCACTTTGTCCCTGTCAAAGACCTCCACAAGTGCGGCAATCAATTATTTTCAAGCACTCGAAAGCCGAGGATTGGCCCCCGATTCGATCATGACTCGTATCACGACGAGACTAATCAATGGCCAGTATGGCTCTTATGCTATCGCAGTTTTTGAGTCGAGTGATCCATCGCATCAACCGTCTCCGATTAGAAACGTGACTCCACAAATCACGCAGGTGGCTTTTACACCACCTACACCCCCTGAAAGTACGATTCCCTCAGCTTGGTTGTAATCGAACCATAAGCCCGTCTTCAATCTTGGAGACGGGCTTTCTTTTCACTGAAAGGGGATTGCCATGATTCTAGTCATTATTTCATCAGATTTATCGTTCGAGAAGTCCGGTATAAACCAGTCTACAATTCGTTCGATTCGTGAACATTTTACTTATGAGAACCCCGTTTATATCAAGAACGAACGTTTGGGCTTCAAGAACTTTGGTGTTCCCAGGTTCATTGAACTCCTGACCGAATCTCCGGATTCCTACCGACTGCCACGCGGTTGTGTGGGCCAGCTTTCAAAGCTCGTAGATATAACTGTCATGAATAAAACCATACAGAACCCTGTCGAATATCCACAATCAACATTGACTCTCAGAGATTATCAACAGACAGCTTTAAACGCTATACTTGCAAGTAATCAGGGCCTTTTAGTCGCCCCTTGTGGCACTGGGAAAACTGAGATCGGTTGCGGGCTGATACACAAGCACAGTCAAAAATCCCTGATACTTGTTCACACGAAAGACTTGGCGAGTCAATGGCAGGAAAGAGTCAAGACCCGCTTGAATATTGAACCAGGTATCATCGGGGCTGGTAGGTGGAATGACAATGAATCTGTGACAATTGCAACCGTGCAATCACTCCAAAATGGCTTGGATACAGCATTCGTGAATCAATTCGGGATGGTAATTCTCGATGAAGCACATCATAGCCCAGCACGAACATTCAGTGATATTGTGAACCAGTTCCCTGCCAGGCACAGGTATGGGTTATCTGCAACACCGAATCGCGCGGATAAGTTGGAATTTCTGATGTATGCCACCTTCGGGCGGGTACTTCACGAAATCAAAGATTCGGATATGGATGCTGGCCAGACGGTGACACCTTCTGTTATGGTTTTGGAGACCGGCGCCTATTTCCCACAAATTGACAGCTACGACCAAATGCTGAGTGGGTTATTTCAGGATGAATCACGAAACAATCTGATAATAGAAACACTTTCTCAAGAGGCCATGGATGGGCATTCCTGCCTCGTACTATCACAGCGTATATCCCACCTTGCGCTCCTTTTTAAAATGCTCTCAACGAGCTTCCCGGACATTAAAGCTACAATCATCACCGGAAAAGAATCATCGACTTTCCGGCAGGAAGCACTAAGTCGTATGCGCTCCGGGGAATTGTCGGTTTTGTTTTCCTGCAAATTAGCAGACGAGGGGCTTGACATTCCAAGATTAGATCGACTCTTTTTATGCGCCCCTATCCGGTCAACATCCAGACTGATACAGCAGATTGGGAGAATAAAAAGACCCTTCTCTGGTAAGCAGGATGCTGTTGTCTATGATTTTTTAGACGATTGTATCAGCCTCGCAAAATCCCAATATTACACCAGATCAACAGTCTATAAATCACAAAATATTCCAATTGAAAAGGTTAGTTATGGAAGAAATCGACACCCCAGAAAAGCAGCTTGACGACCTTAAAATGACATATCGAATGTTCGGGGGGAAGTCACCGCTCGAACTGTTTTTTAATCACCAAACCAAACCACCTCGCACTGTTTTTGCAGCAACATCGGACGAGTTTCTACAAAACACAGTAGCTTTCAACTTACAAGAGTTCACTTGTTAAATTCATTCAAGATAAAGCACTTTCAGGCGTATCCTTACCACATAATATACGTCTGGCGCTCTCAACTGTAGCAAACGGTCTTGACGACTTGAACAATGACTTGACCTTTATCAGGCCCATTCTATCTGGATGCCCTGACTACGATGAACAAAAGACAAAATATTACCTCACACAGAATGTTGGAAAGAGCGCACCGTATTCCTGTGAAAAGTTTAAAGAAATAGCGCAGGAACACTTCACAGATTTTGACCCTGGGCGGTGTTGTTGTGCATTACCACCTCACGGGAAGGCTAAACCATCACCGATTCGCTATGCGTATCCTTCAATGGCGGATATGGCCGCAGCTTTCAACTCAATCCAGTGGAACCGTGATGATTCATTCCTGAGATACCTTCAACAAAAAGAATTTGCAGGGGATTGGTTCAAATTTTTCGATAGCAAAGAGACTGAGGAATTTTTAAGATCACACAAAGCAGATCAGGGGCTTCGTGTTGATACAATCAAGAGCCTCGTCAAAGACAGTAGCGAAACTGACGAGCGATCTACCACAGATATCCTGATTGCAATAGCAAGCGAACAGGCGACCTATTTTAAAGATTCGGACGGCAATCTATACGCTGAAATGGCTGTTGAAAGCCATACTGAGACACATTTTATCAAGGGTAAAGGGTTTGAAACATGGCTTCGCCGGGAGTTTTATAAAGCGTTCAAAAAAGGTTGCTCGCCACAGCCAATGGCCGAAGCTATTTTGACCATTGAAGCAAAATATTCGTGGGATTGTGAGACTTACCCAGTGTTTGTGCGGATTGGCGGAGATTCAAAGAGCACCTTCATTGACCTTTGCAACCCGGATTATGAAGTTGTCGAGATCACAGCAACCGGATATCGAGTCGTCAAGAAATCCCCGGTTAAATTCCGGCGCTCATCAGGGATGATGCCATTGCCTTATCCGGTTAGCGGGGGATCACTGGCCACCTTAAAGGAATTTCTGAACCTAAAGAACCAGGAAGATTGGAAACTCATAGCAGCGTTTGTCGTTGCCTGCGCCCGTCCGACAGGGCCGTATCCAGTTCTTTGTCTCACAGGCGAGCAGGGATCGGCGAAATCAACAGCGTGTCGATTGATTCGTGAGATCATTGACCCGTCATCAACGCCTTTGAGGCAGATACCCAGGGAGGGGAGGGATTTAATGATATCGGCGGTCAACTCGTGGGTATTGGCGTTCGATAACATGAGTCAGATACCGCCGTGGCTTTCTGACCTGATGTGTCGTTTGGCTACGGGAGGCGGCATGGCGATAAGGACCATGTATGCCGATATGGATGAAACGCTTTTCCAAGCCAGCAGGCCGATTATCCTGAACGGAATAAACAGCGTAACAGCAGAGCCGGATTTAGCAGATCGGAGCATCCCTGTATCACTTGCCAGCATCAGTGAGATTGACAGGAAAACCGAAGCCGATGTGATTGACCGCTTTAATAAGGTACGTCCTCAAATATTCGGAGCATTATGCCAAGCTGTCAGCGTAGCACTGAAGAACATCCCCACCACCAAACTTGAGAGATTGCCTCGTATGGCGGATTTTGCATTGTGGGCCACAGCAGCAGAACCAGCATATTGCGCTTCAGGGGAGTTTATGCTGGCATATTCCGGGAATAGGCAGGCAGCGATAGATGAATCCCTTGCTTCGTCGTCTGTCATGGACGCAATTCTTCAAATGACAGGCGAGCAAAGCTTCAAAGAGTGGGAGGGTACATCAACAGAACTGCTCCAAATCCTATTCTGCAAAGTTGCCGTCATGCGATCAAGTTGCCGTCATGGTTCCGGCTGAATACCATGACGGCAATGACGGCAACAGCACCAACCATGACGGGAAGAATATAACTGCAAGTGGTTTCCCGTTATGGTCTAATACCGTTAAAAATCAGGCTGTTAAGGTAAATCATGACGGCAATGACGGCATATTTACAACCTTTAATGATGCTGAAATTATTCCGATAAACTCAACAGAGCCACCAAAACCCAAAATGAGGATCGTGGTATGAAAACCATCGAATTTTATAATTCAATACGGCGCTCCGGTATATTCCCGGAGCTGGAAAACGGTCAACTTGTTTTGGCCGGGGATGAGATATCACCCGGCCAGCTCCAGGGAATCCGGGAAAGGAAACCTGAACTTGTGGATTTCATGACCAAGATAAAGACTTGCGAATATATCCGGGAGAAAGAGAAGCTCCTGGCGATTGAGCCGTTTATCAAGGACAATAATATCCGGCGCATCTTCATTGATACTGAAACCACTGGTCTTGACCCCTTCGATAGTGACTTGTGCATCGTCCAGATCAACACCGGGATGAACTTCTATATCATCGACGTGGGAACCATCGGGATCGGTTCAGAGCTGGAGTTCTTTTACTCCGGTATCCGGGCAATCATGGAAGAT
>CAIMCT010000252.1 GCA_903839535.1 uncultured Desulfobacteraceae bacterium | reverse complement strand
GTCATGACTCATATATTGATATTTAGTGGGATAATTAAAAAGCATTACAATCAGGTAACACTTCTATTGCCGATTCTTTTAACAGGCTCAGTCATGATGGCGTTGTCTCAGTTGTACCAGAACTTTCTAATTTTTCTTGAAGTGACTTATATCTTGCCGGTTTTTTTCATTATTACAAGCATCGTTTGTGTTATACTTAGTATGTTGATCATTCCCAGATTTGGTATCTATGGTGCTGCGGGGGCTGTGGCTGTATCTGGCGCTTCCTCGTTGATGATGCATTATATTTTTGTAGTCAAAAGATGCGCGCTATTAGACATTGGTAGATTATAAGATTAAAATCATGATGTTGGTGATGGAGGTAAATAATTGAAAAGCTTAAAGAATGCAACTGTGGATGGTATTGCAACGGTGTTATCTAATAGTCACTATTGCTACAAAATGGCGAAGCTCATCATAATGAAAAGAGATAACGATTGTAATGCGAATATGCTGTATAATGGAGAGAAGAAGATAGTTGACTTTTTGATTGAAAAAAATCTGTTGAATGTCTTTATTGATGTCGGAGCAAATGTTGGAGATTATCTCTCGATGGTTCTTGAACACAACAAACCTTTCGATATATGTATATATGCATTTGAACCAGGACCACGTAATGTAGAGATTCTAAGAAAGCGCTTTTCTGATATGTCTAATTTAACGATTGTCTCAAAAGCCCTTTCGGATATTGAAGGACCAATGGACTTTTTTCAAAATGTTGATCCCCAGATGGCTGGTTCTGATTCAATACATGACATGCAAAAAATTGGTTATGATTATGTTACGACCAAGCATAGCGTCGAAGCAATTACACTGGATAAGTTTTGTGAGCAAAATGGAATCAATCACGTCAGTTTAATGAAATGTGACGTTGAAGGAAATGAATTGGCAGTGTTTATGGGCGGGCGGGGTATGATAATGAAAGGCGCAATTGATTATATTCAATTTGAATTTGGGCATGCAGCGAGGGCTGCTCGTGTTTTTCTGTATGATATTTATAACTTTCTACACGGTTGCAAGTATGAAATGTTCACGGTTAAACCGAGAGGGTTGGAAAAGTTTGTTTACTCGCCATGGGAGGAAAATAAATATAACATGATAAATTTTTTCGCCGTTTCAAACAAGTCTATCAATACAGTACAGAAAATAATTATTTAACATCCAAAAGATTAGGTTTTACGCTAAATGCATGTTCTGCACAGATAATTGCAGCTCCTCTCAAAAAGATGATCTTATTTGTGCTGGAGAATAGGAGAGTTGTGAAAGCGCCAACGTTAACAGTTTTTGCCAATTTTAGGATTAATGACGAAGAACGTTTTATTCGAATGAAAGACTCGTTTATGTCATTCTGTGATATTTCTGCGCAAAAATGGATAATAAACGTCAGGGGTGTGCATAAACTAAATACCATTTTTTTTCTGAGAGAACATTTAGGAGAAAAGCTTTCTCCTCACATTTTAGAAAGCAGTAGGGGCTGGTTTTACGATAGCCGTCAATTAATTGATGAAATCAAGACAGACTTTGTAATGATTTGGATAGAAGATCACATTAGTCTCAGAGATGCTGCAAGTTACACCGACATCCTTGAAGAAATGGCAAAAAGCGGAAGTGATTACCTCAACTATACATGGTGGTTTTTTGGGCAGGCAAGAAAGGTTTATGATAGAATTGAAAAAAAAGAATATCAATTTATTGACACATTTGAATTGGACAAACATAAACAAGAAAATCTTGATTTTATTGGTCGTAGGCCGTTCTTGATTTCACTTCCTTCAATCTTTTCTAAAGAATTATTTCTCAAGATTATCAAAAAGGATGACCCCAAACTTCGAAGATGGCCAAAAGAGACCCCTTTCGATTTTGAAAAAGATGGGTGTGACTTCCACTGGCTGCCAATCAAAATGGCAATTGCAAAGGAAGAACTATTTGCATCCATTGATGATGACCAAGGAGTTTCTGGGTACAGCCTCCAGTCCAGAGGGTTATACCCAATTAGGGTCAAAAGATCTCAGTCCAGGCGAAGAGATAAGAATATGATTGTAAAGTTATTTTCGAAGATGCTACCCGTCAATATTCAACGTTACATAATTAGATTGTCATATCATATTTAATAAAATGGACCTCACAATACTCATCTGCACTCATAATTCTGCTACGAGACTTCCCGACACACTACAGCACTTAAGGAAACAGAAGAACGCTGAGAAAATTTCCTGGGAAGTGTTGATAGTCGATTATATGTCATCAGACGACACGCAGAACGTTGTAGAGACTGCTTGGTCAGATTATACCGTGCCCTTGCATGTCATACATGAGACAAAGCCTGGGAAAACTCCTGCATTGGAAACAGGTTTAAGGGCGGCGCGTGGCACTGCAATTTGTATAGTTGATGACGATAATTGGATACATGAAGAATATGTTTTCGTAGCTCATACAACGATGCAGGAACATCCTGATGTTGGTGTGATAGGTGCGCATGGTGAAGCACATTGTGAAATTGAACCACCGTTTTGGTTTGCTGAACACAGCGGTACATACGCCGTTGGCAGCCAAGGTAGTAAACAAGGATATGTGGATGATAAAAAAAGGCTCTGCTTCTGGGGGGCCGGGTCAGTCATTCGAAAAGACGCTTGGTTAAAAGCAAAAATGAGAGGGTTTGTGCCACGATTAAACCCTACACGCGGAGCAGAATCTGTTCAAATCAAAAAAGGATTTACAGCCGGGGAAGATGGTGAGTTATGCTATGCTATTCAAATCGTAGGCTATCGCCTTTGGTATGAGCCTTGTCTAAAATATAAGCATTATATTCCCAAAACTCGGCTTTCTGAAAAGTTTATTACAGATGCTGTGCATAGTTCCGCTGCAGCAGCACCTATGATGAGGATATATTTGGCTGAAATCACTCCACGCTCTTTTTTGGGATTGAGTAGAAAAGTGATATATGAAAACTGGTATTTACATTTCTTGTACATAGTTCTTTGTTTTCCAAGAGCATTAGTGAAATCCGACTTCAAGGAATCGAGCAATAAGCTTTTGCGAATTGCTACTGTAAAACACGGATATAGCGCGCAAATGAAAGCAATGTTGGATTTACATAAGTCATTTAATGGCCTTGTCAGATCAATCCGCAGCTTAAAAATAAAAAGCGTCGAAGAAAGCATTTCTTCTAAAAGAAAATATTAGAGCCATCCAGCGGAGCTTGAAAATAAATGAAAATCTTTTCGGGAGCAAAGAAAATATTTATTACGGGATGTGCCGGTTTTATTGGCAGTAACATTGCCGATCGCTTATTACACCTCGGATATAGCGTGATCGGCTATGACAACATGTCGACCGGTTTAAGAGAATTTTTGGGTGAGGCATTCAGCCATTCCAATTTTACTTTTATTGAAGGCGATGTGCTAGCCGACATAGCATTGAAAGATGCAATGACGGGCTGTGATTTTGTGTTTCATTTTGCAGCCAACGCGGATGTTCGTTTCGGTACCGAACACCCACGTAGGGATTTGGAACAAAACACCATCGCCACTTACAATGTACTCGAAGCAATGCGTGCCAATGGCATCAAACAAATTGCGTTTCCTTCCACAGGGTCCGTCTATGGTGAGGCGGTGGTGATCCCCACGCCAGAGGATGCGCCGTTTCCGATTCAAACATCCCTATATGCTGCTTCGAAGCTTGCTTGTGAAGGATTGATTGCGGCGTATTGCGAAGGCTTCGGTTTCCAGTCCTGGATTTTTCGCTTTGTTTCCATCCTTGGCGAGCGCTATTCCCACGGGCATGTATTCGATTTCTATAAGCAATTGAAAGCTGATCCTACACAACTGCGGGTTCTGGGCAATGGTAAACAGCGTAAATCTTATCTTTACATCCATGATTGCCTTGATGCGATTCAGCTTGCCATTTCGAAGACGACTGACAAGGTCAATATCTTCAACTTGGGGGTAGATGGCTATTGTGAAGTCAATGACTCCATCGGTTGGATTTGCCAGTCATTGGGGTTAAAGCCAAACTTGGAGTATACAGGCGGGGATCGTGGCTGGATTGGCGATAACCCGTTTATTTTTCTGGATACGAAGAAGATTCGTTCTTTGGGGTGGGCGCCGAAATGCTCCATCAGTGAAGGCGTTTTTAAAACTGTAGAGTTTTTGAAAAGCAACGAGTGGGTTTTGGAGTATCGCCGATGAAAGTTTGTGTTCAGGGGCTTTGGCACCTTGGGTCTGTCACTGCTGGATGTCTTGCTTCGGTGGGACATGAGGTCGTCGGCCTTGATTTTGATGAGCATGTAATTCGGGGACTTCGGGCAGGTAATTCACCTATTTTCGAGCTAGGCCTGGAGGAGATGATTGCGGTTGGCTTGGATTCCGGACGACTTCAATTTGTCGCAAGCCTTGAGGAACTGCCGAGTGTCATCGAACTTCTCTGGGTCACCTATGATACACCTGTCAATGAAGATGATGTGGCTGATGTCGATTTTGTTGTTGCCCAAGTGGAGAAGGTTCTGCCCGTTCTGTCTAACAATTCCACCGTGCTTGTATCTTCGCAGATGCCGGTGGGCTCGACTCGCCGGATGGAGGAAATTGCAGACAAACTCTGCCCTGAAAAGGGTTTGAGTTTTGCTTGCTCACCGGAAAATCTTCGACTTGGCAAAGCCCTGGGTGTTTTTCTTAATCCTGATCGTGTTGTTGTGGGTGTGCGTGTTGATAGGGATAGGAAGCGCATTGGGCAATTGCTGGCGCCGATAACAGATAAGATTGAATGGATGTCGGTTGAGTCGGCGGAAATGACTAAGCACGCGATTAATGCATTTTTGGCGACTTCGGTTGTGTTTGCTAATGAAATTGCCACTGTTTGCGAAATGGTAGGCGCCGATGCGAAAGAAGTGGAGCGTGGCCTGAAGTCGGAGCAGCGGATTGGACCCAAGGCTTATCTGTCGCCAGGTAGCGCATTTGCCGGTGGGACGCTGGCTCGTGATATAGAGTTTTTGAAAGTGGTTAGCCAGGTGCATCAGCTCTCTATTCCTTTGCTGGAATCAGTGAAGACAAGCAACGATCTGCAAAAGACTTGGGTATCCCGCAAACTGAAGGCGCTCTTGCCAAGTTTGGATGGCGTGGTTGTCGTTGTTTGGGGGCTGACGTATAAACCTGGCACCAATACCCTGCGCCGTTCATTGGCAGTCGAATTGTGTAACTGGCTGATTGAGCAAGGGGCCAAGGTGAGGGTGCATGATCCAGTGGCAAAAGATTTGCCATCAGCATGGGATGGTCTTGTTCAGCGTTTTGATGTGGCGTTGGGGGCACTGGAGGGGGCTCAAGTCTTGTTAGTTGGAACTGAGTGGCCTGAATATAAAGAAATCCCGAAGGATATTTTTGCCGGGGCGGTTCGTGGGCTGGTGGTGCTCGACCCCAATCGTTTTCTATCATCTCTGGGAATAGCGGCGGCACTTCGTTATGTCGCTGTTGGAACCCCTTCAATTGAAAGGTCGGCGTGATGTCATTTTTACTGAACGGGAAGGTGGCGATTATCACAGGCGCCAATCAGGGTCTTGGTCTGGAGATTTCGCGTAAATATGTGAATGCCGGGGCCTCGATTGTTATGTGCGCTAGGAACGATGATCTTCTGACGAGGGCACAGAAGGAACTGACCAGAGGATTGGCACCGGGGCAGGTCATTGAGGTAATACCGGTAGATGTATCAGATATACAGTGTGTCGAGCAATTGCTTAAAGCCACTTTGCAGCGTTTTGGCCGAATCGACATTTTGGTCAATAACGCAGGTATCTACGGTCCGATGGGTCCGATCGAAGAAGTCGATTGGGCACAGTGGATCAAGGCTATAGAGATCAACCTGTTTGGCTCGATATTGATGTGCCGTGCAGTATTGCCAATTATGAAGAAACAGCATAAGGGAAAGATCATTCAGCTTTCTGGTGGCGGGGCTACGAATCCGATGCCTAACATTAGTGCCTACGCTGTCTCAAAAGCCGCGATTGTGCGTTTTGCGGAAACGCTCGCTGAGGAGGTGCGTGAGTTCAACATTGACGTGAATGCGATTGCTCCTGGTGCATTAAATTCGCGCATGCTTGATGAAGTACTTGCAGCCGGCCCGGAAAAGGTTGGGCAAGTGTTTTTCGATAAGTCAATCAAGCAGAAAGAATCGGGGGGTTCAGGTTTCGATCAAGGCGCAGAGCTTGCCGTGTTTCTGGCATCTGATGCCAGCAATGGGATCACCGGCAAACTGATCAGCGCTGTTTGGGACAACTGGGAGCATTGGCCTGAACACATTGACGAATTACGTAACAGTGATGTTTATACACTGCGGCGTATTGTTGGACGAGATCGTGGTCTTACATGGGGTGATAAATGAGTTTCGGTATTGGAATTATTGGTTGCGGACTGATCGGCCAGAAACGTGCCAAGGCTTTGGGTGAAGGGCGTTTGATTGCCTGTGCGGATATTAATGAGGGCTGCGCAAAGGTACTGGCCGGCAAAAGTAAAGCTAAGGTGTTCAACGATTGGCGGGGTCTTTTGGACCTGCCGGAGGTAGAGATTGTTGTTATTGCTACCCTGCATGATTCGCTGGCAGAAATTACTTTGGCAGCGATTGAGGCGGGCAAACATGTGCTGGTGGAAAAGCCTGCGGCGCGCAACCCTGCGGAACTGGAACCAGTAATGGCGGCGGCTGAACGGCATGGAGTGAAAGTGCATGTGGGCTTCAACCACCGTTATCACCGCGCCTTCCGCAAGGCGCGGGAATTGTTTGAGGCTGGGGCTTTGGGCGAGTTGATGTTTATCCGTGCACGCTATGGACACGGGGGGCGGATTGGGTACGAGAAAGAGTGGCGGGCGAAGCCAGAGCTTTGCGGAGGCGGGGAATTGATGGACCAAGGACCTCATCTGATTGATCTTTCACGCTGGTTTCTGGGAGATTTTACCGAGGTTCAGGGTTTTGCCCATACCTATTACTGGGATATGCCTGTGGACGACAACGGCTTCATGCTGCTGAAAACAGCAAAAAAGCAGGTTGCGTTTCTGCATGTGAGTTGTACCGAGTGGAAGAATCTGTTTTCTATGGAAATATACGGTCGTAATGGCAAGTTAGAAATTTCCGGCTTGGGTGGGAGTTATGGGGTTGAGCGACTGACGTATTACAATATGCTGCCTGAGATGGGGCCACCTGAGACGACGACCTGGGAATATCCGATGGGCGATGACTCTTGGGCAATGGAGCTGGCGGGGTTTTATGAAGATATTCGGTTGGACCGGGAGCCGCCAGCGGGCTTGAAAGAAGCCTTTGAGGCCCTGAAAGTGGTTGAAAAAATTTACACGGAGTCCTGCTATGATTATTGCACGTAGTCCTTTGCGCATCACTCTCGGTGGAGGCGGGACTGACCTTCCTTCCTACTATCATGACCACGAAGGTTTCTTGATTGCGGCAGCAATCAACAAGTATGTCTATGTGACCGTGATGCGCCCTTTTACCGAAGGTGTTTATCTCAAGTATTCTGAGCTGGAGCATGTGGCTTCTGTGGCAGAGGTAAAGCATCGGATCATTCGTGAAGCGCTACTGATGCAAAATTTGCGCACACCGCAGATCGAAATTACCACCTTGGCCGACATTCCCGCTGGAACGGGTTTAGGATCATCGGGTAGCTTTACAACTGCCTTGCTCAAGGCGTTGAATGCGCATCGCCGCCAGTTGATTCACCCGCAAGAATTGGCAGAACTGGCCTGCCATATTGAAATTGACCTGCTGTGTGAGCCGATTGGTAAACAGGATCAGTATATTGCTGCCTATGGCGGTTTAACCTGCCTTACTTTCCATAAAGATGACAGCGTGACCGCTGTGCCACTCAAGATATCCATGGACACCCTGTTTGATCTCGAGGACAACATCCTGCTGTTCTTTACAGGCTATTCCCGCAGTGCCAGTGACATTCTTAGGGATCAAAACACGCGCACCCAGAGTAGCGATGACGAAATGTTGAAGAATCTGCATTTCGTCAAAGAAATTGGCTACCGCAGCAAAGATGCCTTGGAGGCTGGTGATGTGGCGAAATTTGGTGAGTTGATGCATGAGCACTGGGAACATAAAAAGCGACGATCAGGGGGGATGAGCAACCCGAGGATTGACGAGTGGTACGAACTCGGCGTGAAAAATGGTGCGGTCGGTGGTAAGTTGGTAGGTGCGGGTGGAGGTGGATTCCTGATGTTCTACACGGCTGACCGCAACAATTTGCGCCATGCCATGAGCAAAGCGGGGCTGGAGGAAGTGCGCTTTGGTTACGATTTTGAGGGTACCAAGGTAGTGCTTTCATGAGTTTGCCTGTGGCTATTTTGGCGGGCGGACTTGCGATCCGATTGCGACCGCTTACCGAAACAATTCCTAAGTCACTGATAGATGTGGCAGGTAAGCCTTTTGTAGTTCGTCAATTGGATTACCTGCGGCAACAAGGTATTACCCGCGTGGTGCTGTGTCTGGGTTATCTGGGTGAGCAAGTAGAGGTGGTTGTGGGTGATGGCTCTGTTTTTAACATGGATGTACGTTATTCATGGGATGGCCCACGCTTACTTGGTACGGGTGGCGCCTTGAAGCAGGCCTTGCCACTATTGGGTGAACAGTTTTTTGTCTTTTACGGTGATTCTTATCTACCAATCGGTTTTAGGGCAGTGGAGCGGAATTTCCTCGCGATCGGCAAGCCGGCGCTGATGACGGTGCTAAAAAATGCTGACCTGTGGGACAAGAGCAATGTGTTGTTTCGCGAGGGCAGCATCGCCGAATACAACAAGCGTAAGCCCAGACCGGAAATGGCGCACATCGATTACGGGCTTGGAGTGCTGTCTGCTTCGGTTCTGGAGAATGTGCCCGTCAATGAGCCTTTTGATTTGGCGGATATTTATTACGAACTTTCGGTTCGGGGGTTGTTGGCGGGCCATGAGGTGTATGAACGATTTTATGAAATTGGCTCCCACCAGGGGCTGAACGAAACCATAGAGTATTTCAAAAAGGAAGGTAGGGCATGAGTTACGCGCAACAGCATGTGAACGAGGCGATTGATATCTTTAATAAACTGGATGTAGATGCAATTGAAAGGATGGCCGATCTGCTCGTCGGCATCAAGCAGGATGGTGGGCGAATTTTCTTCCTCGGTGTGGGGGGGGGCGCGGGCAACTGCTCTCATGCAGTGAATGATTTTCGCAAGATCGTGGGAATCGAGTCCTATGCGCCGACAGACAATGTTTCAGAGCTTACGGCGCGCACCAACGATGAAGGGTGGGCAACGATTTTTGTTGAATGGCTGAAGACGAGCAGGCTCTCCGTTAAAGATGCGGTATTTGTTTTTTCCGTGGGCGGCGGCAACCTTGAAAAAAACATCAGTCCGAATCTGGTGATGGCGTTGCAACATGCCAAGACAGTTGGCGCCAAGATTACGGGGGTGGTTGGGCGAGATGGTGGCTACACGGCCATGGTTGCTGATGCATGCGTGATCATACCAACGGTTAATCCAGAAAACATCACACCGCATTCTGAGGCGTTTCAGGCGATTGTATGGCACCTGCTGGTGTCGCATCCGAAGCTGAAAACGAATCAGACCAAATGGGAATCCGCAGTTAAGTAATGGGTTGAGTGCGATGAAACAACCTGCGGTTTTTCTTGACCGAGATGGGGTACTTAATCGGGCAATGGTGCGCGAGAGCAAGCCCTACCCGCCAGCGAGCGTTGCCGAGGTAGAGATTTTACCCGGCGTAGTTGAGGCTGTGCAAGTATTGAAAGAGGCTGGGTTTGTCTTGGTCGTTGTATCCAATCAGCCTGATGTAGCAAGAGGCACGACACCAAAGGTAACGGTTGAGGCGATTAACACCTATCTGGCAGAGCGTCTGCCAATAGATCGCTTCATTATGTGCTATCACGATGATGGCGACAACTGTGATTGCCGTAAACCTCGATCAGGAATGTTGCTTGCTGGGTCACTGGACTTCGATGTTGATCTTGTATCAAGTTACATGGTGGGCGACCGCTGGCGGGATATTGCGGCCGGAATCGGTGCTGGGTGCAAGACTGTTTTTATCGACTACGGGTATGATGAAAAACAACCGGAATTTTTTGATTACAGAGCAAATTCTCTTTTAGAAGCGGCTACAATTATTTTGAAAGGCAGCAAAACCTGTAAGAGGTAATTGACAAGTTGCCCAAAAATTAAAATCTCCGGGCATTTTCTGGAAACCCCGAACCGCAAAGGTTATGCTCTTCCTAAGAAACATCTTGCTTTGCGGAAGATAAAAGTATGTCAGTGAACACCTATTCAGACTTAATCGTAGCGGCGCAGTAATATGCCACAAAAGGGAATACACCCGAAAGGCAGTGAGTATGAAAAAAATTGAAGATTTGCAGGTCAAGATTTTTGCTGATGGCGCGGACAAATCAGGAATGCTCGAAATGTACGCCAAGCCGTTCATAAAGGGTTTAACTACGAACCCAACGCTAATGCGTAAAGCGGGCATTACGGATTACAAGGCGTTTGCTAAGGTAATTCTCGCAGAAATCAAGGATAAACCCCTTTCGTTTGAGGTGTTTTCCGATGATTTCTCTGATATGGAGCGGCAAGCATTGGAGATTGCAAGTTGGGGGGCAAATGTGTATGTGAAAATCCCTGTTACCAACACCAAGCGGGAAACATGCTACGCATTGGTAAAAAAATTAGCCTCCCAAAAGGTCAAGCTAAACGTCACAGCACTCATGACGCTCACGCAGGTTCGCGATGTGGTCGCTGTTCTTGATCCGGATGTGCCGAGCTATGTCTCCGTTTTTGCTGGACGTATAGCCGATACAGCGCGTGATCCAGTGCCGCTGATGGCTGCAGCAGTAGAAATTCTCAAAATGGTGCCTGCTGCTGAATTGATCTGGGCAAGCCCGCGTGAGCTGTTGAATATTTTCCAAGCAGACGAAATTGGTTGCCATGTAATCACTGTAACAAACGATATACTTAAAAAACTGGTACTCGTAGGAAAAGATTTAAGCGATTACTCTCTTGATACTGTAAAAATGTTTTATAAAGATGCCTTGGAAGCAGGTTATAATCTCTGATGTAACCATTTACTGACTCAGGTGGATTAGGGGTGCCATAATGTTATCAGACATAGCGATGTTAACAGCGTGTTACGGAATATTTGGATCAATAAGTATGTCGTTTTGCTTCTTACCAAGAACTTATAAATGCAACATGTTATGTTCTCCGACAATACCCAAGTTGAAGGAAGCGGTATGAAACAGGGCGGCTATCCACTTATAACCCGCTCCAGGTTGTCTAAAGAACGTATGCCAGTTCAGTATACGTTCATTGATACAATAGGGTTACTTGTATTATGCGCTTTGTTAATAGTACAACCATTTCACTTCGCAATGACCGAAAGATTAACATACTATAGAGAAATATTTGCTGTAACATTTTCTCTTTTGATTATTCATAATTTATTAAAATATTTTTTAAAAT
>CAIMCT010000251.1 GCA_903839535.1 uncultured Desulfobacteraceae bacterium | reverse complement strand
ATGAGAGTAAAACTGAGGGGGTGGGTCCATTTTCCAGAAGCAATCTACCAGAATGATTTTCCGGTTTAATGGGTTCACTTTCCGGTGAAGGGTGGGTTCACCATTAACCGGAGGTAGCAATATCACTTTCTCCTTTCTTCTCTTTGGAGAAAATGTTACCTTTTTTCAAGCAGATTTTTATGGATTCTTACTATCAGAAACACTGTTGCATTGTTGACAATCTGAAGCAACCGATCATCAATTTTGATATTCAGGGGGTTATTTGTTTTCATACTTCCTCCATTCCCCATCCCATGGGACATTCAGAACATTGCATAATGACTCCTGTTTCCGTGTTTTAATTTTTCATCAATGTATCCGATTCCTGTGAAAGGGCTTTTTTGATTTCGTTGGATGAACCTTCCAGCCAGAGAACTGGGTCTGTGTTGGTGGCAGCGGCAAGGCGTTTGGCGGTGGACCAAGAAGGACGTTTCCCTTTATTCAAGATATCGCTCAAGAATCCAGGAAAAATTCCTGACATTTTACTGATTTGTGACTGAGTTGTTCTCTTTATGATTCTCCAATAATGAATTAATGTCAAGATAAGTTATTCATTATTGATGAATTTATTATATTTGCATTAATTTCACATTAGGTGAATAAATAATCATGGCTGAAAACCCTCATTACAAAAGATTCTTGGCAGCATTTGGCTTTCTACTCGATCATGAATGGAAGCGCAGGCAGAAGGTGCTTGCGATTGATGCAGGGATTTCTCCAGGGTTCATCAGCGATATAAAAAATGGTAAAAATATCGCTGGTGATGAGATGCAGGCAGTTTTTGCTGAAAAAATGGGGTATCCTAATTTCGATGATTTTATTGCCCTTGGCCGCTCACTTATCGAAACCGGTCAACCTCCGCTCAAAATGCAAGAATCAAATCAGCCGCCTCAGCCATCGTCCGAACAATCCCTCATCGTCCAGGTCAAATCCCAGACCGACAAAGACATCTTGAACGGCGCAGCCGACAATTACCAGGGTATTCCCCTGTATGAATCTGGCAAACTTGCGGCCGGTGTAAGCGGTGTTGAATTTGACCCGTATGAATCCCCAGCGTCTATGGTGGTTGTTTACAAGCCTGAACTGAAGGGATGCTCCAGGCACAACCTTGCAGCGCTCAAAGTGGGCGGGGACTCAATGGAACCGACAATCACAAAGGGATCCATAGTTGTTGTGGATATGTCGGACAAAGAGCAGGTTGAAGGAAAAGTCTTTGTCGTGAACACCCCGGAAAGCGGTATTGATATGGCATCCGTCAAAAGAATTCAGAAATGGGAAAAGGGATTTGCCATGCTCAGCGACAATGCCAAATACCCGCCGGTTTTATCGCCTTTGGACTGGAACCGGCTTTGTGTGGGCAGGGTCGTTTGGATGTGGAGGAATGTGAGAGATGTGTGAAGGAGCCAGTATGCTTTTGGATAGACACATCACGATGTTATATGGCCAGGAAACCTGAACTTCGCTTAAAACATAAGATCGACCACAATAAGATTATGATCACTGATCGGAATACACAGATCACCGTGTGTTTCAACTTCAGCAAAGCGGCCGAGGAAACCTTACTGATCCTGAAAGACAATAAAACACGGCGGACAGATACATTCAGAATTTTGAAGCGCATAAGGGGGCATTCGGAGGGGTATGCTGGAAGATAATTTGAATAAAAATGGGCGGCAAACTTTTTTGGTTCATCACGGATTAGTGGGAAAACTCATCTTATAATTCCGAAGCCACAGCCGAGCAATCTTCGTTCTTTGAGGCTGCGCCTAAAGATTCTCGCACCGCCTGCAATGACGGAACACTCTACTTTGGTGTAATTTCCCACTAATGCGCGATGAACCACTTTTTTTACCCTGTATCATGAGCATGTTTTTATTGACTGGAAAAATTACACGACAGGTTAAAATGCTGGATAGATGCTGGATAAAACCACCAGAAACAAAAAAAGGACTTACAGCATTTAGCAGTAAGTCCTTGTTATATTTGGCGCGCCTGACAGGATTCGAACCTGTGACCTACGGATTAGAAGTCCGTTCAAAGCCATTTTAACGCTACTGCACATATCATCACATATCACGTTAAACCCCTTGACATTACAGAGGATAACATTCATTATAATGTCACTGACTATCACTTAGAATCACTCGCCATTGGATGAAAAGTTGTGACAGGGTTGTGACACTTTTTCAGGGCAAAACCTTATGGGCTGTGAAAAGACGAAAAGAAAATTTGTGACAGACTTGTGACACTTTTTTAGGGGGTAAAGCCTTATGGGATGGGAAAAGACAGAGTATCCAGGGGTGTATTTCAGGTTGCTACAAAGCGCAAGACACGGAATCGGCAAAGATTATACAATTTCAATCAGGTACCAATTCACAGGAAAGAACCATCATGAAGTTGTCGGTCGTGCATCGGAGGGCAACACCCCCAAACAGGCTTTTTTACTGCTCTCCGAACTGAAAAATAATCAGAAGCGTGGAGACGGGCCGGTGACACTTCAGGAAAAGAGAGAGCTGGAACATACGCGCAAAGAAAATGAACGAATCGAGGCAGAAAAGCTTGACAAGGAGGGCATGACATTCTCCAGTTTGTTTGAAATCTATCTTGTGCAGCAAAAAACAGATGAAAAAAAATCATGGAATGATGAACTGATTCTCTTCAAGAACTGGATTGAGCCTGTCATTGGGAAATTGCGACTTCTTGATGTCGCGCCTATTCATCTTGAGCGCATCAAGGCAAACATGAAGGCCACCGGCAAGCGCACAGGGTGGGGAGGGTTATCAGCACGTTATATTTCTTATGCACTCGCTGTCTGTCGGCAGGTTTTCAATTACGGCAAGCGGCATGATCATTTTTTTGGTGATAATCCTACTGAGAAGGTGAAAAAGCCATTTGCCGATAACCGCCGTATGCGATTCTTAACGCATGAGGAAGCGCAAATACTTCTTGATGAAATCAGTGTTCATTCTGTGTTGACTTACCGAATCACGTTGATCAGCCTCCATTGTGGCTTGAGATTCGGAGAAGTCGCAGGATTGATGTGGCAGGATTTGAACTTTCAGGATGACACCATGCTTATCCGCAATCCCAAAAACGGACAAACACGGGTTGCCTTCATGACAGACGCAGTCAAGGCAATGTTTCTTGAAATGGAACCAGGCAAGGCCAGAGACTTTGTTTTTCAGAACGCCGGAAAGAGCGATAGAATGAGCCAAATTCCTGACTCGTTTATGAAGGCCGTCAACAAAATCAAACTGAATGATTCAATCGAAGATTCAAAATTGAAAGTGGTTTTTCATACATGCCGCCATTCATTTGCTTCATGGTTGGTTGCCGATGGAACCGACCTATTCCGGGTACGGGAACTTATGGGCCATAAGTCAATTGCGATGACAGCCAGGTACAGCCACTTAGCACCGGACACGCTACGGAAAGCCGTCAAATCCATGGAATCATCAATGAGCATGGGCAAAGTCATTCCGATACGCAGGGCCGGGTAATGTCATTTCTATGCAATTAATGACAATACACAAGAAAGGTATATTATCATGACATGGCAAGTTATCATGTCAACCATGGCAGTCGGGTAACTGGCTGTCCTACCTCAATGAGGCATCATTTTGTAAGTAATTTTCAGTTTGGTGGGATAGCTTGGGAGTAATTACCCCAGGCGACAAGGTCGTTTCCTCTAACGGTTTTCCCACCCCCTTTTATTTTAGAGGAACTTTCAAATGAGAGGATTTGAAAATGGATAACTTTTGGCAAACACAACATGAATACACCCTCCATGATGCGGCCTTTCTGTGGCAGAATAAAGACCCTCAAGTAAAAATCCCAGATTCGGATCGAATAACGTCCGTTGTCTTAACCATGCTGATCAGCGCAACTTGTTCCAGTGAGCTTGAAGTCACCGGGGGACTGGTGGCTGGTCTCACTATTCGAAGCGCGTGGATGCAGACCGAATCGCGGATACCAGCAAAAATCACCAACTGGACGAGGGTGTCGAGGGAAAGCCTTATTGCTCTTGCTGAAAAAAAAGGGGTCAAACCGAATTTCTTTCTCCCAGTTGAGCAGGTGGCTGAGGGTTTCGTTAAAAATAATGGGATAGACGCCGAGCCGGTTGAATACAAAGAAACATTACCTGATCCAAACACCAAATCGGCCGATATTCACAAAGCAATGATTTTAGTCAATAAGCTGATTGCAGGTAAGGAAAATGTCACAAGAGATAGGGTAATGCAGCTTTTAGGCGACAATGGGTTGGGATATCATGACAGCAAAACTTTCAAAACTGTTTGGAAAGAGATACCGCAAACTGTCAAGAGCACTGGGGGGAGACCACCTAAAACAATAACCTAATAAACCTAGTAAACATATTCTAAAATAAGTTGATGGTTTTTAAAGGCTATTTAATCAAGTGTAACATGCTTGATTAAATAGCCTTTTTTATTTTCAGGGGTATGTGAAAATAAACAGGGTTTAGGGTCTGTTTAACAGGTTTTGAGTGTTGTATCATTCAACCATCATGAGCAATAACGTTTAACAACTCATTACGAAAGGTGGTGAAAAATGGTGAAAAAACCTTACAGAACAGACGTGGCGGCGCTGGATAGTATGGCGGACAAATGGCCCACAACAATTGTGGCAAGATCGGAGCTTGGCAAATTTACGGGCGGAATTTTGGATAGTCGGACACAGGCTAATTTAGACTGTAAACCCGATAAGGACAGCATCCCAAGGTTTAGGATGAACAAGAAAATTTTCTATGAGGTCAAAGACGTTATCGCTTTTTTGAAAAGAAAAATTGAATTCAACCAAGCCGAATCAGGCCGGGTTACATGCTGGAAAAAATCTGATACCGATAAAATTATTACAGGCAGCAAAACCAACAATTAAAAAACAAGGAATAAAAAAATGACAGAAAACACAAACTTAATGACAAGATATCACATTCCCCAAGCCATTCTTGATGCAGCAGCAGAGCAGGCGGAGCGGAGCGGCAATTACTCATCTGTTGAGAAAACCGGCGGCTTCAAAGTCTCAGGGCTTGAAAAGACATTGCCGGAGTTGAAAGGCATCATTGACGATTTCACCTTCTACCAGGGGAGGTTCGAGGGTGGTAAATTCCTCAAGCGTGATTGCACCGGCCCTGAAAGCGAGGGTTATCAAAATCGGTGCGATCTTTATCTTAAGATTTCCCCAGAGTACACAACCACGTTGAGTCTGTCAAAGACATCCACGAGTGCAGCGATCAACTATTTTTTATCCCTGAAGGCAAAAAACCTGTCTCCAGGTGATCTTGTGACCCGTGTCACGACAAAGCTCATTACCGGTCAGTATGGGACTTATTCCATTGCAGTTTTTGAGGCGTCTGATTCCTCACCACAACCGTTGCCAATTAGAAATGTTACTCCCCAAATTTCGCAGGTGGCTTTTACTCCACCACCGCCCGCCAACGAGTCGTCAATCCCCAGCGCATGGCTGTAATCGAGCCAGTGTGTAAATCCCGTCTCCAATATGGGAGGCGGGTTCATTTTTTAATGAAAGGGGATTGCCATGCTTCTTGAAATAACGATTGCATCAGATTTATCATTTCAAAAATACGGGTTATCGCAAGGTATTGTTCGTTCAATCAGCGAACGATTTACTTATGAGAACCCGGTTTATATCAAAAATGAACGACTTGGTAAAAGAAACTTCGGTGTTCCCAGGTTCATCGAACTCCTGAGCGAATCTCCGGATTCTTATCACCTACCACGCGGATGTATCGGCCAGTTGTCGGAGCTTCTTGATATTTCCGGCACTGACAAGAGTACTCAGAACCATGTCGAATATCCGGTACCGTCATTGACTCTCCGGGATTATCAACAGACAGCATTAAACGCTATGCTTGCAAGTAACCAGGGGATACTTGTTGCGCCGTGTGGATCTGGAAAAACGGAAATCGGATGCGCTTTGATACTGGGACGGAGACAAAAATCTTTAATTCTTGTTCATACCATGGATTTGATGCAGCAATGGGTTGAACGGATCAGCACTCGGTTGAATGTTGAGCCTGGGATCATCGGGTCCGGGAAGTGGAATGATACCAAACCTGTGACAATTGGAACAGTGCAATCACTTCGGAATGGCTTAGATGCAGCATTTCTGAATCAGTTCGGGCTGGTAATTTTGGACGAAGCACATCATAGCCCTGCCCGCACCTTCAGTGAGATTATCAATCATTTTCCTGCAAAATATCGGCATGGATTGAGCGCAACACCGAATCGAGCTGATAAGTTGGACTTCCTCATGTACGCCGCCTTCGGGAGAACCCTGCATGAGATCAAGGATGCCGACATGGATGAAGGTCAAACCATTACCCCGTCTATCAGAGTGCTTGAAACAGGCAGCTATTTTCCTCAGATTGATTCTTATGACCAGATGTTAAGCTGCTTATTCATGGATGAAACCCGTAACAGTCTAATAGTTGAAAACATATCCAAGGATGCCATGAATGGGCATTCTTGCTTAGGATTGTCTCAGCGAATATCCCATCTTCAAACTCTAAGTAAGATGCTGTCAGAACGTTTTCCAAGTGTGAAAGCTGCAATCATCACAGGAAAAGAATCACCATCATTCAGGAACCAGGCGCTTGACCAAATGAGAAGCGGGGAGCTGCAAGTTCTCTTCTCATGCAAATTAGCAGACGAGGGGCTTGACATCCCAAGATTAGATCGACTCTTTTTATGTGCACCTATCCGGTCAAGTTCAAGGCTTATTCAACAGATAGGCCGGATCAAGAGACCATTCCCTGGTAAGCAGGATGCTGTTGTCTATGATTTTCTTGACGATTGTATATCACTTGCTAAAAGTCAGTTCTACACAAGATCAGGAGTTTATAAGTCACAAAATATTCCAATTGAAAAGGCTATTAGTTATGGATATCGAGATTTCAGAAAAGCAGCTTGAGGATTTAAAAATGACCTGGCGGATGTTCAGCGGAGGATCACCGCTTGAACTCTTTTTCAATCACAAAACCAAACCACCTCGCACTGTTTTTGCAGCGGGCGAAAATGAATTTTTACAGAATACGATCGCCTTCAACTCACAAGAGTTCACTTGCTACTTTGGGCTCCAAGATCGGCGGGCAGACCTGAAACAGTCTGGGACTAACGCAGATATTAGCGTGTTAAAGTGGTTGTACATAGACATTGATCCTGTCAAACCATCAAAGCAGCTCTGCTCATCAGATGAGGAGAAGGCGCTTGCTCTCGAAGCAGCAAGGAAAATTACCGGAGATTGCATTTCAGGCGGATATGCCGAGCCTGTTCTCATGGATTCCGGAAATGGATATTGGTTGTTCTTCAGGATACCTGAAATCAAGATAGCGGCGGATAACTGGGCGGAGATTGCAGCACGGCTGAAGGCATGGGGATTGAAGATCACTGGGCTATATTTGAACCACTTCCCAGGCGTTGACATCGATGCCGGGATTTATGACCTGCGGAGAATTACTAAAGTACCTGGTACTAAAATTTTCAATAAAAATGAGGCTGAAGGTCGCCCGCAACGGCTATCCAGCCTCATTTCAACTCATGAACCTACCCCGGATCAGAAGCTTTATGACTCTTTCATGAAGTTAGAAACTCACCCCATCGAAGAGCCTGCAAAACCCCAGGTGCCCTATCACCAAGCTACTGGAGATAAGCTGCACCCGGAAAGAATTACTGAGAAGTGTTATACCATCAATTTCATCAGGAATAAAGCACTTTCAGGGGTATCCCTGCCCCATAATATCAGATTGGCGCTCTCGACAATCGCCAATGGTCTGGATGACCTGAATCACGACTTGCAGTTCATAAGGCCAATTCTAAAAGGTTGTCCTGATTATGACGAAACGAAAACAAAGTACTACCTGCAACAAAACGTGGGAAAGTCCGCACCGTATTCCTGTGAAAAGTTAAAAGAGATCATTCATGACCATTTCAACGACTATGACCCGGCGCAATGTAATTGCAACCTTCCACCGCACGGAAAAGCAAAGCCGTCACCAGTTCGGTATGCGTACCCATCAATGCAGGATATGGCCGAGGCATTTAACTCAATCCAATGGAACCAGGATGATTCATTTCAAAAGTACCTTCAGCAGAAGGAGTTTGCCGGAAATTGGTTTCAGTATTTCGACGGGAAGGAATGTGAAGAGTTTCTACGAGCGCATAAGGCTGATCAAGGACTCAGGGTTGATACTATAAAGTCGCTTATAAAGGGTAGCTCCGAAACTGATGACAGATCAATCAGTGATATTTTGATAGAAATAGCCAGCGATCAGGCGGCCTATTTCAAGGATTCTGATGGTAATTTATACGCTGAAATGGAGGTAGATAGTCACGCTGAGATTCATCCTATCAATGGGAAAGGCTTTGAAACGTGGTTGCGCAGGGAGTTTTATAAGGCTTTCAAAAAGGGGTGCAGCGCCCAACCAATGATCGAAGCCATTCTAACCATCGAAGCTAAATATTCATGGGATTGCGACACTAATCCCGTTTATGTCCGGATCGGCGGTGATTCCAAGACCATTTACATCGACCTGTGCAATCCTGAATACGAAGCCGTAGAAATTACAGCTACAGGCTATCAGGTAATCAAGAAATCTCCCGTTAAATTCCGGCGCTCTTCCGGGATGATGCCCCTACCTTATCCAGTAGCAGGAGAGTCACTCTCACTACTAAGGGAGTATTTGAACCTTAAAAATCCGGAAGACTGGAAACTCATAGCCGCGTTCGTCATTGCCTGTGCGCGACCTACTGGACCCTATCCTGTTCTGTGCCTGACTGGCGAGCAAGGATCAGCGAAATCAACAGCGTGTCGATTGATTCGGGAAATCATTGACCCGAGCAGTACACCATTGCGACAGATACCGCGTGAAGGGAGAGACCTTATGATTTCCGCAGTCAACTCATGGGTGCTGGCATTCGATAACATGTCACAAATACCTGCCTGGTTATCAGATTTAATGTGCAGGCTTGCCACTGGTGGTGGGATGGCGATCCGAACTATGTATGCCGATATGGATGAAACTCTGTTTCAGGCCACCCGGCCCATAATTTTAAATGGTATCAATTCAGTAACGGCGGAGCCAGACCTTGCAGACAGATCAATCCCAGTATCCCTTGCAACCATCGGCGAGACCGACAGGAAAACAGAATTAGAGATTCTTGAGAAATTCAATCAGGTCAAGCCGCAGATATTTGGGGCACTATGCCAGGCCGTCAGTGTGGCGCTTAAAAACATCAGCACCACCAAACTGGCGAAGTTGCCCCGTATGGCGGACTTTGCTTTATGGGCGACAGCGGCCGAGCCTGCTTACTGCCAACCAGGGGAATTTATGGTGGCATATTCCGGAAACAGACAATCAGCGATTGATGAATCACTGGCGTCATCACCAGTCATGGATGCAATTCTTCAAATGACCGATGAACCTGGCTTCAGGGAGTGGGAGGGGACACCTACCGAGCTGCTCCAACTTCTGAACGAGAAAGCAGGGGATAAAATACAGCGTTCAAAATCATGGCCAAAGGAACCGAACCATCTGAGTCGGGGATTAAACAAGGCGGCCCCCCAATTAAGGAGCCGGGGGATATCAATAGAAACAATCAAAACGGCCGGAGGCAAGCGCAAAATTCATATACATAAAGGTCGCAAAGTTACCGCCACTATCGCCACTCAAGTAGAAAAATACACCCAACAAGCTGATATTGATAATGAAAATGCAGTGGCGATAAAAAATAAATTGCCGCCGCTCAGCCAATTGTTACCGCCACTCAGTAATTTTACCGCCACTCAACCACCGGCGGATAGTGGCGGTAAAATAAATACAGTGGCGGTAACAATGAGGGAAGTGGCGGTAAGTAAAGATTTACCGCCACTAAGCAATAATAAACAAAATCAATTTGTTGCAGGAATTATTCTCCAAAGTGGCGATAGTGGCGATAAATTTACAAGCTTTAATGCTGATGAAATTATTCCGTTTTTTACGACAGACCCTCCGAAACCCCGAATGAGGATAAAAGTATGAAAACCATCGACCTTTTTAATTCAATCAGAAGATCGGGCATCCTACCTGCGCTGGAAAACGGGGAGTTGTTTCTGGAGGGCGCCGAGATCGCTGAGGACGTACTTCAGGAAATCAGGTCCCGGAAATCTGAATTGCTTGAGTTTATGGGCAGGATGAAAACTTGCACATACATCAGGGATAAGGAAAAGCTCCTGCAAATTGAACCATACATAAAAAATAACAAAATCCGGCGCATCTTCATTGATACAGAAACCACCGGTCTTGACCCCTTCGATAGTGACTTGTGCATCGTCCAGATCAACACCGGGATGAACTTCTATATCATCGACGTGGGAACCATCGGGATCGGTTCAGAGCTGGAGTTCTTTTACTCCGGTATCCGGGCAATCATGGAAGAT
>CAIMCT010000250.1 GCA_903839535.1 uncultured Desulfobacteraceae bacterium | reverse complement strand
CCTATCGGAAAGGGCGAATACAAGATTCGCCCCTACGAAATAAACCCAACTGGCCGAAACGATGATCAAGTTCGTGTATTCTTTATTGGAAATCACCTTATTTGTATCGAGATTCTGGGATATGATGAATCCCAACCTTTAGAAGCTGGCGTACTGACTGTATTAAAATCGCTGATTTTGAAGATTGCAGCGAAAACACATAGAGATCAGATGTTACCATAACATTTTGTTTTATAAACAATATTTGAATAGCATAAAGTCACAGTGACAGCGGATATTATTGTTGACTTAGTATTCACAATATTGTACGCCCACCGACAAGGCAGCCAGGTATTTATAATGTACACGGGCATAAACCTGTAGCTGCGGAGAAACCATCGAAAGAAAGGATATTGCCATGAAAAAACTGTCAGGAATGTTTTTATGTTTGGCCGTAATGTTTTTCGCTGTTTCCACTTTTGCGGGGTCTGTTGAAGAAACTACTGGCGGAGGAGCCATCTCCGGAACTGTGTATCAAGGCAATGGCGTAACGCCGCTGACCGGCAAGAACATCGGTATAGGTGTTTTTACCGGATCGCCATGCAGTTATACAATGGTTGAAGCTACTACCGTCAATCCAGCAACTGGAATCTATACGACACCAGGTCTGCCTGCCGGAACCTACTATCTGCAAGCATGGTCAAATGAAGAAAACTACATCAAGGAATGGTGGGCATCACCTCAGTGCGTTCGGGATTGCGCCAGCGCTCAACCGATAGAAGTTATCGCGGGGCAGACTGTCGCCGGGAAAAATTTTCAGTTGGAATTAGGCGGAGCCATTTCCGGAACCGTGTATCAAAGCGATGGCGTAACGCCGCTGACCGGCAAGAACATCGGTATGGCTGCTTTGACCGGTACGCCATGCGGCAGTCTTATGTGGGTTAATGGTGCTGCCGTTGATCCTGCGACTGGAACCTATACCATACTCGGTCTGCCTGCCGGAACCTACTATCTGAGAACAGGGCCAGCTGAAAACTATATCAATGAATGGTGGGCATCACCACAAAGCGTTCAGGATTGCGCCGATGCCCAATCAATAGTGGTTACTGTGGGGCAGACTGTCACCGGGAAAAACTTTCAACTGGAATTAGGCGGAACCATCTCCGGAACTGTGTATCAAAGCGATGGTGTAACGCCGCTGACCGGCAAGTACATCGGTATAACTACTTTTACGTCATGCGGCAGTCCGTCGGTTATTGGTACTGCCGTCGATCCTGCGACTGGAACCTATACAATACTCGGTCTGCCAGCCGGAACCTACTATCTGCAAGCATTTTCAAATGAAAGCTACATTCTGGAGTGGTGGGCATCACCACAAAGCGTTCGGGATTGCGCCGGTGCACAACCGATAGTGGTTACTGCGGGGCAGACAGTCACCGGTAAAAATTTTCAGTTGGAATTAGGCGGAGCCATCTCCGGAACCGTGTATCAAAGTGATGGCGTAACGCCACTGACCGGCAAGAACATCTTTATAAGTGTTTTTACCGGATCGTGCAGCAGTCTTATGCCGGTTAATGGTGCTATCATCAATCCTGCCACTGGAACCTATACTATATTCGGTCTGCCTGCCGGAACCTACTACCTGCAAGCATTTTCAAATGAAAGCTACATTGAAGAATGGTGGGCATCACCCCAAAGCGTTCGAGGTTGTGCCGGTGCACAATCGATAGTGGTTACTGTGGGGCAGAATGTTACCGGGAAAAATTTTCAGTTAGATTTAGGCGGAACCATCTCCGGAACCGTGTATCAAAGCGATGGCGTAACACCGCTGACCGGCAAGAACATCGTTATAAATGCTTTTACCGGTGCGCCTTGCGGCAGTACTAAACATGTTGGATCTGCTACCGTCAATCCTGCGACTGGAACCTATACGACACCCGGTCTGCCTGCCGGAACCTACTATCTGAGAACATGGTCAAGTGAAAGCTACATCATCAGTGAATGGTGGGCATCGCCGCAGAGCGTTTGGGCTTGCGCCGGTGCACAATCGATACTGGCTACTGAGGGGCAGACTGTAACCGGGAAAAATTTTCAGTTGGATTTAGGCGGAACCCAATTATCCGTGTCTCCTCTCAGCCGGGATGTAGCTAAAGATGCAGGGACAACAACATTTAGCGTTTCAAAAACAGGGGCCGGAACCATGCCCTGGATAGCCGCAGTAACATCCGGCGGTAGCTGGCTTTCGATCACATCTGGTTCCAGCGGAATCGATTCAGGAACGATCAATTGCAGTTTCACGGCGAACACCAGCTTATCAGCTCGAACTGCTACCATCCGGGTAACAGCAACTGGTGCAACAGGCAGTCCCCAAGATGTGACGGTAACGCAGGGGCTACCAACACCTACGCCCACTCCGACACCAACACCTACTTCTACGCCAACACCAACACCTACACCAACACCTACACCTACACCAACACCAACACCAACACCAACACCTACACCTACACCTACACCTACACCTACACCTACACCTACACCTACACCTACACCTACACCAACACCAACTCCTACACCTACTCCGGTTCCCGTGCTGTCGGTAACGCCATCCAATCAAGCTGTTTCAAAAGATGCCGGTACGACCACATTCGGTGTATCAAACACCGGAACAGGAACAATGACATGGACAGCAGTATTAACATCCAGCGGCAGTTGGCTTTCGATCACATCGGGTTCCTATGGAACCAATTCCGGAACCATCAATTGCAGTTTCACGGCGAACACCAGCACCTCAGCCCGAACTGCTACCATCCGGGTAACAGCAACCAGTGCAACAGGCAGTCCAAAAGATGTGACGGTTACGCAGGCGCCAGCACAACCTGTTCTATCCGTGTCTCCTGTCAGCCGGGATGTAGTTAAAGACGCAGGCGCAACTACATTCAGTGTTTCCAACACCGGAACAGGAACCATGCCATGGACGGCCGCAATGACTTCAGGCGGCAGTTGGCTTTCGATAACATCGGGCGCCAGTGGAGACAATTCCGGAATAATCAATTGCAGTTTCACTGCGAATACCAGTTCCGCAGCTCGAACCGCTACCCTCCGGGTAACGGCAAACGATGCAACCGGCAGTCCTCAATATGTTACGGTGACACAGGCAGGACAGGAAAGCTTGACAATATCGGGCAGTGTGAAAACCTCTTCCGGCAATGGTGTTTCCGGAGCAACGATCACCTTCAGCAACGGCGGAGGAACGTCAACAACTGATGGTAGCGGCAATTACAGCGTGACAATTCCCTACAACTATAGTGGCACGGCAACGCCATCCAAAACCGGATACACTTTCAGTCCTCCTTCCAATACCTACTCCAATGTCATCGCCAGCAAAACCGGCGAGAATTACACGGCGACTCCGCTTACAAATCCAATAATTGGCTCAAATTCAATCGATGCCATTGATGTGGTCAAGATTACAGATATGTCGGGTTCTCTTCCTGATGCTGGCGGAGCTGTCACTGTCAGAGCATGGGATAAAGACGGAAAGCAGCTCACAGTAGCCGGGTATGCATCGCCATTGTTCATTCTGAATCATGGAACAACCAGCATCCTGGGTGCGGATCTCGAGGACAGATTCCTTAATGGCACTCCGGCAGCATATACCTTTTCAGTCGAATCTTCGAAAATGTTTATCACCAACATCAATAACAGCATTGATGGTGCAGTTAAGGTACCTATCATCTATTCAAACGGGCTAAGTAACTTCGTCTCAAACTCCATCGGTTCCAGAAATATCCTTAAAGTGACGGATATGTCCGGTACCATTGTTAGCGGTGGCATAATGATTACCGTTACGGCCTGGGATGCATCCGGTAAGGCCATTCCGGAATCCACATCCGCAGCACCTTTGAAACTGAACAGTCATGGCACAACCACTGTATCCGGTTCATCCCTTGCGGCGCGTTTTCCGTCGGGTACGCCCATTACTTATGAGTTTACCATCGCCTCACCAAAACTGGTCGTTTCGAATATAAAAAACAGCAGTGATGGAACGTTGAATATTCCAACCGTTTATATGATTGGGGTCAGCAGTTTTGTAGCCAACACCATCGGTTCCCGAAATACCATCTATATCTCTGATTTTTCGGGTACATTGGATATAGGCGGAGCTGCTATCACCGTCAGGGCCTGGAATGCCGCCGGAACAGAAATTCCCGAGTCTGAATCTGTCAGTCCTTATAAAATTTTCAATTATGAAACGGTAAAGATAGCGGGTGCAGAGCTGACCAGCCGGTTCTCTTCCGGTTCACCGATGTCTTACGAGTTTACAGTTGATTCATCAAATGTCGTGATCACCAATGTCAAGAGCAGCTCGGATGGCAGCATCAACATTCCAACGGTTTACACCACTGGGATAAGCAGCTATACGACCAACTATGTCAGTAATCAGACTACAATCCAAATCACGGATATGTCCGGTGGCATCTCATCAAGTGGTGCAAGCATAACCATTACTGCCAGAGACGGGAGCGGAGATATGATTCCTGAATCCGTAGGCGCCACGGCGCTGAAACTCGTTAATAACGGCACAACCACCATCGAGGGGGGTGACCTGAAGAATCGTTTCCCTGATGGCGTTCCTGTTACATACGAATTTTCCATTGGTTCATCAAGTGTGGTCGTCACCAATCTCACAAAAAGTACGGATGGAACGATCAATATTCCGGTGGTATTCACCATTGGACCTTACGGAGGGATATAAACAACTGTTTGGCTGTCGAATAAGTGTTATCATAAAATTACACAAGCCTGCTTCATAATAAATGGAGCAGGCTTTTCGGTTTGTGGATAATATCCCTGGTTAAGGAAACTAACATGAGACGATTTCACTCTTATGGCCCTGTTGACAAAGACATTCATTTTGCCGTTCCCAGGACAGATCTGGTGACGGACTGCTTGAACCATATCATTGGAGTGCCGGGTAAAGGCGGTCATTATTTCACGATCTATGCTCCACGGCAGACCGGCAAGACATGGCTGATGCGGGAGGTGAAGCAGAGAATTGAGCAGGATTATCCTGGGCGATTCATTATCGGTACGATGTCCATGCAGGGGGTGACGGAATCGGATGATGATTCAGTTTTTTTCTCCTATATCCCCATGCTAATGCGTCGGACATTTAAAATGGCCATTTCGAAACCGGATTCATGGATGGAATTGGCATCATATTTTTTTAAGGATTTATCGCTGTTTTCAAAGCCAGTGATATTATTTATTGATGAATTCGATAAACTTCATCCCCGGATTATTGATCGGTTGGCTAATCTGTTCAGAGATATGTATTTGGAGCAGGAGAATTATCTGATTCATGGACTGGCGTTAATTGGTGTGAAAGCTGTACTGGGGGTGGATAGCCTGAAAGGATCACCGTTCAACATTCAGCGAACCCTGCATGTGCCGAATCTGACACTTGATGAGGTACAGAATCTGTTTGACCAGTATCAGAACGAATCAGGGCAACTGGTTGACACAGCCGTACTGGAAAATCTGTACAGATCGACCAGTGGCCAGCCCGGACTGGTGGGATGGTTTGGGGAGTTGTTGACCGAGAAATTCAATCCTGGTCAGCATAAACCGATTGGCAGTCATACATGGGAAATGGTTTATCGAAGGGCATTACATACCGAGTGGAACAATACGGTGTTGAATCTGATCATAAAAGCCAAAGGTGAGTATCGCAACCAGGTGATGGCGCTGTTTGTCAAATCCGACATCGCTTTCACCCTGCGGGCGGAATGGTGCAATTATCTGTATCTGAATGGTATTATAGACTGGGCTCAAACCGATACACAGGGCATTGTCCGAGAAACCTGCCGGTTTTCATCGCCGTATATCCAACAATGTTTGTATGATGCGTTAACCAGTGAACTGGTTGGCGATAGTTTGCCCATCCTGGCTCTGGAAATTCTGGATGATCTGGCTGACGTGTTTGAAGGCAATCTGAATCTGTCGGCATTGTTATCCCGTTACAAAGCATATTTGGTCCGAATGAAAGCAAAGGGATTGAATCCTTTCAAAGACCAACCCCGGCGCATTGATCTGCATTACACCGAAGCTGTTGGGCATTTTCATCTGTATTCATGGTTAAAGGAAGCGGTTGGTGGGAGATGCGTGGTAAGCCCAGAGTTTCCAACCGGTAACGGCAAGGTGGATATCCACCTCAACTGCAATGGAAAAAGGGGCATTATCGAAGTCAAAAGTTTCATCAATCTCTCTGAGACCCGAAGAGCCTTATCTCAGGCAGCGGCATATTCAGCGGGTCTTAGACTGAATTCGGTTACACTGGCATTGTTTGTTCCGGTAGAAGATGAGGCGGTGCTGGCGGAGTTGTCCGTTCAAACCAGAATTGAGGACGTTATGGTAAATGTGGTGGCTATTGGGTGGATGTAGGCTGAAATACAACGTTTGGTTATATGGATTTCATTCATGTTGTATTGATCCACCAGTGGACAGTATTTCCCATTGGACATTATTAAGCAACTGTCAATAAGCTGAGATGTTTGTTCTTGTTCATCAATATCTGTAATGATATACTTCGAACAGTCATTGGCTGAGTTTTAATTGAATTATGAATAAAGATAAGCAGTCACATCATTCATAATTCATCACTTGCTCATTAAAGGCTTTACCATGCAAAATAGTACCATATTCCATTCTGATGGACTTGAATCAGACAAAATAGACCGGCTTGTTGTCCTGCCGTTTATGAAATCTGTGGATATTGCCATAAAAAGCATTCGGGTCCGTTTTTTTCGATCCCTGATTACCACCATCAGCCTGGTTCTGGCGGTGTCGTTTCTTAGCTTTACTCGCGTTGGCTCCGATGTAGCGAACGGGCTACTTTCCACCGGCGAACCAGCCCTGCGCCAGGCCCTGATCCGCTCCGGATACGATCTGCGGCCGGAGGATGTTTCCGTGGGAAACAGCCCCAAGCAGCAGTGGATCATCGTACTTTCACTCCTGGTTTGCGTGGTGGGAATTGTCAATGCTCAGCTCATGGCAGTCACCGAACGCTTCAGGGAAATCGGTACCATGAAGTGTCTGGGCGCACTGGATCGCTTTATCCTGAGGCTTTTTCTTCTTGAGGCAGGCATTCAGGGGCTGATCGGCTCCGGTGCTGGCGCGATTGTTGGCGGCGCCTTCGCCCTGGTAAATTTTTTTATTCGATTTGGAACCGTATCTATCACCACCCTTTCGTGGACCCAGGCAGGGCTGTCTGTTGGCGGTGCCACGCTTGTCGGATGTGTGTTGAGCCTTGTCGGCGTGATGTATCCGGCGATGGTTGCCGCCCGCATGCAACCTGTTGAGGCCATGCGGGTTGAACAGTAAAACGCAATAGAATTATGAATTACGAATTACGAATTACGAATTATGAATTATGAACGAAAAAAAGCTACATTCATAATTCATCATTTGCTCATAAGGAACTGTAATGACTGATTCCAGAAAAATTGTCCGGGTTACTGGCGTGACCAAATCCTTCAAGCTGGGCAAATTGGATGTGCTGGCTCTGAAAGGGGTTGACCTTGAAATCGCCGCCGGAAACTATATTTCCATCATGGGTCCATCGGGGTCCGGTAAAAGCACTCTTTTTAACATGATCGGCGGATTGGACAAACCCACAACCGGAAAGGTATTTATTGACGAAGTGGATATCGCCCAGTTGGATGCTTATGAACTGGCCTGGTTGAGATGCAGGAAAATCGGCTATATCTTTCAAACCTTCAACATCATTCAGGTCATGACCGCCCTTGAAAATGTCACCCTTCCCATGATATTCGCCGGCATGGCCGATGATGCGGCTGCGGAAAAAGGCATCAAACTCCTGGAGATGGTGGGTCTGGGGGATCGCTTTCAGCACAAGCCCTTTGAACTGTCCGGAGGACAACAGCAGCGGGTTGCCATTGCGCGCGCTCTGGCCAATGACCCGGCCATTATTCTGGCTGATGAACCGACAGGAAACCTGGATCTGAATACAGGTGAGGAAATTATTTACCTTCTGAAGCAGCTCAGCCGTGAGCGGGGTGTCACCATCATCTCGGCGACCCATGACATCAAGATGCTGAACGTATCGGATCAGGTCGTCTGGATTCGGGATGGCCGGATTGACAAAATTGAAAACCGGGATGAGCTATCCATTTCGATCGGCCAGATCGGACGGAAAATAGGGGACGGGCATTGATATATTGATTGGTTTTTCAATCAATATGTTGATTGGTTTTTCAATCAATATGTTGATTGGTTTTTCAATCAATATGTTGATTGGCTCTGAATAACAGACAAATAAAAATCATGGCAATCAATATATCAATACCCGTCCCTCATCTATTTTTTCACGAAAGTCATGTATGAAACATCTTCCAAAAAAATCCGGTGTTTTTGAATCGCACAAAACCCTGAAAGATAATATCGGGCATTGTTGTGTTATGTGTTCACCCATTGAATTTCGGCCATTGTTTAAATGGCTGATGCTGATGACGGCTATTGCGTTGATATGGATGTCCAGTGCCGGAGCCGGCGATTTTGAAAGGGACATCCGGACCTTGTCAGCATTCGGAGACAGAAGCACTGGGACTTCAGGCTGCCGGTCCGCCGCTGAATACATCAAGGAGCAGTTTCAGGAAGCCGGCTTTTCCGATGTTGGAGTGCATCGGTATTCACTTCCGATCCTTCAGCAGGGAAAAAGCCTTATGGCGATTCCGGATCGCAGCATGGCGATTCCCCTTAACCCGCTTCTGGGAAATGCCATTTCCCCCCAAGCCATTGATCCCCAGGGGCTGAAGGGTCAGCTCATTTATGTAGGGGCTGGCGCTTTGACCGAATTTAACGGCAAATCCATTGAGGGCACCATTTTACTGATGGAGCTGGATTCAGGAAAAAACTGGATTCAGGCAGCCTCGCTCGGTGCCAAAGCACTGGTTTATGTGGACAGGGGCCAGTCTTCAAGAGCTTTGTTTGAAGACAAGTACGAGCTTTCTCCCATTCAGTTTCCACGTTTCCGGATTTCCCTGGAGGATGCCCGCAAATATTACGGGGAGTTTGAAACCGCTCCCAACGGCTTAATTTTCCCTGAAATCCAGTTGAATTCCGAAGTCAGTTGGAAAGATATTGTCGGTGAGAATATCTACTGTCTGATTCCAGGCCGTAATGCCAATCTTCAGGAAGAGCTGATGATGATTGAGGCATTTTATGACAGTACCGCCTATATACCGGGACTGTCTCCGGGTGCGGACGAGGCTGTCAGCATCGCCACCCTGCTTGAGCTTGCCCGCAAATTCAAGGAAACACCGCCGGATCGCTCTGTTCTGCTGGTAGCCACCAGCGGCCATGCCCAAAGCCTGGCCGGTCTCAGGGATTTGGTCTGGAGCCTCCGGGTTTCTCCCAAGGATCTTCGCAAGCAAAAAAAGCATCTTAGGGATATGGTCAAAGATACGCGCAAAGTTCTGAATGCGCTGGATCCCAAATCACGTCAAGGGGCTGCTGAGGCTACCGATTCTGAAAATTCACCTGGGACTGCCGATTCTGAAAACTCGCCACTTGAAACGCTGGTAAAAAAAGCCATCAGTGATGAAATCAAGACCAGGGTCGATGAAATATCACGGGAATTGATGCGGTTGCGGCTTGAGCAGCATGATCCAGACCAGAACTTATCCCAGCAGGAAAAAATTCAGAACCTTGCCAAAGACAGGCTTCTGCTTCGGCAACTGGGCTGGAAATCCTCTTTCAAGGGCCTCTCCGCTGAAGATCAGACGGTCCTTGATCAGCTCATGCCTTCCGTTGTTCTGCGCCAAAAAGCCATTCTTCGGGATACCTCCAGTCAGACCAAGCTTCTCGACAATGCCCTCGACTTCAGATCCCTGATAAAAAGCCGGGAGCTGATGGTGGCGCTTTCGCTGCATCTGTCCAGCCACGGCGATGGATTCGGCGCTTTCAGTCAGGGATGGCTTTATCCCTTAAAGCCCAGTGTAAACCGTTCCTCCGTATATACCCTCCTGGATGATGCCATGCACCAGGCCAATAATCAAGCTAATAATCAGGAAGGAACGTCCGGAATATCTTCTGCCTCCCTCTTCAGGGACACATTAAGGCCAAGCAAGCTCAGAACCTGGCAGAGCTATTTTGTGGATCGGCCTTTTTTAGGCGGCGAAGTCAGCACGATTGCCGGTTACATCGGCGCCAGCCTGGCAACTGTCCATGATGCCCGAAATCTCTGGGGAACGCCAGATGATGTCCCGAACGCTATTGACTGGTCTTACGCTACAGAACAAAGCCGTCAAGTATGCAGCCTGATCAGCAGTGTTGCGTCCGCCCCCAATCTTTACAATGACAACCTGCCGCAGAATGGATTTTCCACAGTCAGCGGTCGCGCCAGCTTTATTCGGCATGGAGAGCTGTTTGCCGACCAACCAGCTCCTGGAACCGTAATTCTGGCCTACCAGGGAAATACAAGGTATTATGCAATGGTCAGCGATGTGGGAACATTTCAGATCAAAGGGGTCGCTGACAAAAGACATGTTCTGGAAAAAGTGATCATAGAAGGCTATCTGTTTGACCCTGTAACAGGGAATGCCTTGTGGGCCATTGACAAGGAGCAGACCGGAAAAGAGGCGTACCGCCTGAAAATGCAGCGCACCGCCATGCAGACCGACCTGGTCATGTTTGCCTGCAAAAGCACTACATTGTTTAATTTGATGGAGCCACGCACCTTCAAATACCTGACAAAGATCAACCTGATAGACGGCCGTCGGGAGGCCACTCCCCTCAAATACTGGTTCAGCCGGATTGATACCCGGTCTTCGGTGCTAACATCCATTTTTCTGGAGCCTGAAACCCGCCTGAAGTTGACGCTCTCGGATTCGGTGCTTCACAAAAAAATGATCCTGACCCATGCGGATCCCACGCATTCCGAAGGATCAGGATATCGGATTGATGACTGGCCGATTCTTCATCAAACCGAATACCGGGCAGCAAAGGACATCTGGGCGCTTTTAAATCCGCGAATCACCAACCTTGAAAAACATGGCATTTTCAACGAACAGATCCGAAGACTTCAGCAGGAAGGGCAATCCGCCCTGAAAATAGCAGAGCAGGCCCTTTCTGATAGAATGTACGACCAGTTCGTTGAATCATCATCGGCTTCATGGGCGCTTGCCAGCCGGGTCTATGATGATATTGAGCAGACGCAAAAAGACGTGCTTTTTGGAGTCCTGTTTTATATCGCCTTGTTTGTTCCGTTCGCCTTCTGTATGGAGCGGCTCCTGTTTTCATTTTCTAACATCTATAAGCGCCTTATTGCCTTTAGCGTCATTTTGGTTCTGGTGATAGCTATTATCTACCAGGTTCACCCGGCCTTTCAACTGGCGTACAGTCCGCTTGTTGTCATCCTGGCTTTTTTCATCATCGGTCTGTCCTTCATGGTGACGCTGATCGTTTTTCTGCGGTTCGAAGAAGAAATGAACCGACTTCAGAACCGGGCAAGACCCACTGCGACCGGAGACATCACCCGGTGGAAAGCTTTCACGG
>CAIMCT010000249.1 GCA_903839535.1 uncultured Desulfobacteraceae bacterium | reverse complement strand
GGCTTTTAGTCAGGTCACGGAAGCAGCCGAGGCGCGAAAGCATACCTTCGTTCTGATAAACAGCGCGAATGAGTTGATGTCTAGATTGGTAGATGCCGAGACTGGGCAACGCGGCTATTTGCTGACCGGTGATAAGGCTTTTTTGGAACCGTATTTGGCGGTGCGCAGCAGAATCAGCGGCGAGTTGAAAGAATTGCGTCGACTTAGTTTAACCCTTGCTACCCATAAACATTTGGACGCAATGGCTCCGTTGATAGATGCCGAATTAGAATATCTGTCGCATAACATTGAGTTGCGGCGCAACAATAACATGACTGCCGCACTAGCGAGTGTAACAGATGGTCAAGGCAAGCGGTTGATGGATTCGATTCGTACCGAGATGAGTAGCTTCATCCAGATAGAGGAAGGCGCCTTGGTGCAGCGCGATGCGGTGTTCCAAGCGAACGAGCGCCATCTGTTTTTCGTCATAGTGACCACCAGCCTGCTTATGCTGCTGTTTGCGCTTTCGTTCATCCATTTTATCAATCGAGAAACAAAACATCGGCTCAAGAATTTAGTTTATCTGGAAACGCAACATTTGCTTCTGATCCAGGCGGAGACGAATAAAAAATTGCAGCAGGCCAATGTCACCTTGCAGATCAGCGAGGAGAAGCTCGCGGTGACGCTTAACTCTATTGGCGATGCGGTGATGGCCACCGATACGGAAGCGTGTGTGATGCTTTTAAATCGTGTTGCCGAACAGCTCACTGGCTGGACGCAGGCCCAGGCCATCGGCCGTCCGGTGGAAGAGATTTTTCACATCATTAACGAGAAAACCCGTCAACCGGTCACCATCCCAGTACGAGAGACCTTGGCTCATGGCACGACGCAGGGCCTGGCCAACCACACCGTACTGATCGCACGCTCAGGTAGCGAGTGCGCTATCGCCGACAGTTGCGCATCGATTCGTAACCGCGACGGTCAGGTGGTGGGTGCTGTGCTGGTGTTTCGCGATGTCACCGAGGAATATGAAGCCCGCGAATACGCCGAGAGTATCATCAACACCGTGCGTGAACCCTTAATCGCTCTGGACGAGAATTTAAGAGTCGTTACCGCCAGCCGCTCCTTCTATGAATTTTTTAAAGTAAACCCCAAAGAGACCGTCGGGCAGCTTATCTATGACTTGGGTAATAAACAGTGGGATATCCTCAAGTTGCGGGAACTGCTGGAAACCATTCTTCCCGAAAAGACAACCTTTGATAACTATGAGGTTGAACACGATTTTGCGAGCATTGGCAGACGCGTCATGCTTTTGAATGCTCGGCAAATTAAAAGAAGATTGGGCAAAGAACGGATCATCCTGCTGGCGATTGAAGATATCACCGAGCGTAAAGCTGCGGAAAATTTGTTGCAAGAATTTGCCGAGCGAAAGTCAGTTTTTGTGGCGAATGTTTCCCATGAATTGAAAAATCCGCTAGGCATTATCAGGGAATCCATGAGTCTGCTCCTTGATAAATTTGCCGGCGAAATAAGCGAGAAGCAGAAAGAAATTCTTGGAATAGGAAAGCGTAGCGCGGATCGGCTTATACGTTTGGTAAGTAATCTTTTGGATCTTTCGAAAATAGAGGCCGGAAAGATGCAGCTGAAGGCAGAAGAGATCCACCTGGATGTTTTAGTTGAGGAGGTGTTAAAGATATACGAAAGAGAAATCTCGAAGAAGCAGCTTGTCCTTAAAAAAGAGATTCCATCGAATATCGGGACCGTCGTGGGGGATCGGGATAAGTTGACGGAAGTAATTATCAATCTTCTGAATAAT
>CAIMCT010000248.1 GCA_903839535.1 uncultured Desulfobacteraceae bacterium | reverse complement strand
CTCGGAGGTGAAACATGTTTCCATTGGTTGAGTTTCCTGAATTGATTCAGCAGTATGCGCCGTATTTTGCGGATGTTTTTTCCGCGGATGCTTTCATCGAATTTGAACGCTATATCACAGCGACCTTCGTTCATAAGATATTTATCAAGGCACACGTTGAGATGGATCGGCACACCTGCACCGGCCGCCAGGGGAAAATTTCGATCAAGCGGCGGCATTGGCATATCGGAGTGTTTGTGTCATAATAGTTCAATCGTACAATCAGAATTTCGCATCTCTTTCAACCAACAAACCATAAAACTAAAATTATGAGGAAACAACATGAAAATCGGACTACAGATCCCAAACTTTACCTTCTCTGGCGGATCCGCAGGGTTGCGCGAAAAATTGGCGCAGATCGCCCGCAGCGCAGATGACTGCGGGTTTCACAGCTTGTGGGTGATGGACCATTTCTTTCAAATTGGCGGACCCGACCGCGCTTTCCTGGGACCGGCTGAGGACTATATGTTAGAGGGTTACAGCACGCTCTCATATTTGGCGGGCATGACGAAAAAAGTCAAGCTGGGCACAATGGTGACGGGAGTGGTTTATCGCCATCCAGGCATTCTGGTTAAAACGGTCACTACTCTGGATGTACTTTCAGGCGGGCGGGCTTATTTCGGCATCGGCGCAGCCTGGTTTGAGCGCGAGGCCCGCGGGTTGGGCATTCCATTCCCAACAGTAAAAGAACGCTTTGAACAATTGGAAGAAACCATCCAAATTGCCAAACAAATGTGGTCAGATAATAATGGTCCTTACGATGGCAAGCATTTCAAACTTGGAGAAACATTGTGCAATCCACAACCGCTCACAAAACCACACCCACCCATTTTGATCGGTGGTGCAGGTGAGAAGAAAACTCTCCGATTGGTGGCACAGTATGCGGACGCCTGCAATCTATTTGCAGGCATGGGCAGCGAGACCGTGCGTAATAAACTGGATTTATTGAAACAGCATTGTGATGCCGTTGGACGAGATTACACCGAGATAGAGAAGACCACACTTAACACGATACATTTGGCACCTGGAAAGAAGACAGCAGACGATGTGATTAAACTGTGCCACGAGCAGGCTGCTTTGGGTATACAACATGTCATCTTCAACATGCCAAATATTGATGAAATCGAGCCATTGGAGGTCTTTGGGCGTGAAATTATCCCGACGGTCGCAGAGTTATAAAAACACTTGATCATCCCCAGATGTGGGGGGATGGATGGTAAATACCGAAGCAGTGGCGTTGAAATTGGACAATAATGGTGGTATTATAATTGATGTACGTCACTTATCGGTGCTTTTCCAAATTCAAGGAGAATAAAATGATGAAGTTTGCTTGCAAGGATATCGGTATGGACTGCGATTTTGTTGCAACTGGAGCCAGCAAGGAAGAAGTAATGCAAAAAGCTATGGCGCATGGCGGCGTAACGCATGCCGATGCAATGAAGAACATGACCCAGGAACAAATGGCACAATTCGGCAAGCAATTAGAAGCAAGTATCAGAACAGCCTGAAAAGACTGAAGGATAATAAAAGAACATCCCGGGTAAAACCCGGGATGTTCTTTTATGGGTAACCTGCTGGTTCAATTCCTTGACGATACGCGAGTTTTCATTCCTGGTGGCAGCGCGAGGCTAAAACTTTATCATTTAGGCCGATTTAAAACCCAAACCACCTTGTGGCCGGGCCAAGCCGCCTGGCGGTTTGTTTTAGGAGAATGTAATTCTTATAATAGGCCCAGCCTGGGCACGTGGTCACCCTGGCGATGATGGTCACCGGGATTGTTGTTAGTCGAAATGCGCAACTCTCAGTGATGAGTTCAGAAACACCTATCGAAGCTAAAGAAAAAGCATTGAGATGCGGTTGAGACGATGGGTAAAGCATGCAACCATTGATGCTTTTCGACTCGGACTCGATTGGCTCAAATATGTTTTGAAAAAGAACCTCGACTTTGAGCCTTCAGTTCACTTCCAAACTATCGAGGCTTTGAATGTACGGTAGAGAAGTCCAAAAAGGACGCTGCGCTTTGTGCGGTTACTGTGTGTTTGATACTCTTCTTGGCACGGTTTTTGAAATGCAATGTATTCCGCTGTTTGAAAGAATTATATTCGAGCAATCAATCGGGAAAACCTGATACCCATAACCTTTCAATATACTTGCGATAACTCCGTCTTCCTTGCGCTGATAGGCTGGAACGAGAGCCGCTTGATTAATTATCACGCCGTTTGCGTAATTGGGCATGGTGTTGATATCCTCATAAATAATTTGTTCGAGACCAGGAACTCGATGAATTGTATGATTATGTTTTTTTAGCACTTGTAGGGCTGGCTCAATAGAATCTGCCTGCGGTGTATAAGAAGGATACTCCGAAGCAATCCAGACCTTGGGTGCAATTGGCCAGAGAAACATGTCTAAATCTGTAGTGATATCTCCTGCTAATGTTGGAACAACATAGAAAGATTGCTCGGGAAAATGATTTGAGAAGAACTTGAGCTTTTCGTCTTTGTCTTCTCCCGTGAAAAGATAATCTGATAATAAGACAACATCTTCGTTTACGAGGAGATGAGCAGTGGAAAATTCAAAGCCGATATCTAAATGTTGAAAGCCTAGTTGGTCAATCAACCGCCGACTAAAAAGTTTTAGTTCAACGGAATTTTCTAAAAATGGATTTTGAAAAACCAGCCCGACATCTTCCCTTTCTTCATTTTTGGCAAATATAGGGATATATTCTGCGATAATACTTCTGTTTGGGGTGTCGTGATTTAATGTGACATTTTCGAGAGTAACTTGATATTTGGTACATTCATCTTGGAAATAGGGCATTTCGGAAATGCCAATCAAAAGTTCCACATCAACATAGCGTTGGGCAACTTTGATAATTTGGCATATTGTTTTTCCGTAGCCAAAACGTGTATTGAAAAACTCCTGAACAAAACACAGATATAATTTTTGAACTGGCTCATATTCGGGGGTTAGTCTCATAAGTTTGTTTGACCTTATACGCGTTGGTGTGAAATTTATTTAATACACCATCGCGGTAGAGCTGCCCGTTACCGGGCAGACCCCGCACAAATCCCGGCGTGCGGAACTATCGCACAGGGATTTTCAGAAATACTCGCATCCGCAAAAGCATTATGCCTGACCAGGGACAAAAGCCATTCTTACTCGTCTTGGGCGATTGACAATGTGCGGTTTCACTACGCCGAATTGGGCCAAAAGCTGCTTGAACCCTTCCCAATTATAGCTCTTGCGCTGACTGCGTCGATTGAGATACTTCCACATCTGACGAATAATCTGGTAGTAGAAAACTCCAAACTTTGCAGGTTGCCATGTACGCCAAAGTGATTGAAGTATCCCGTCAGTTTTGTATTCAGCAGTCTGAACAAATCGGGTAAACGGTGATGTCGGTTTTCCTTGAACTATAGCTTGAAGCGCATCAGGGAGTTTCCCAGGCTTTTGCGAGCCGTGCGTTTGTCAACCTGCGGCTTGCCAGCCCGGTCTTTCCCCCAGCGAAACTCGAAACCCAGGAAGTTGAAAGACGTGCTACCCAATAGCCCGTTTGGGCTGAAAGGGATGATGTGCGTTTTCTCGATTGTTTCTGGCTTCCGTACTTGATGTTTCGTTCAGCCCACCTACCTTGCGGTGGGAACGCTCGGGCATCCCAAGTTCTTGTGCGTTTCTCTTGACACATGCCACGCTCTTTGCGGACCCCGGCAGACCCTCAGAAAGCTCACCAAAACGCTTTCTCTGTATTGGCTTCTGGACCGTTAAAACCATTGCCATCTGCTTTGATGGATTGCTCCATCGACGCTAATAAGGGGGCTATTTCAAGACTTCAGGAAGTGCGGACTTCCTTGTGGCCTACAGCGTTCCCTGCGTACGCTTCAATGATGTTGTTCAGTCGCTGATACCAGAGTTTTTGTGTCCCTGCCTGGCAGGCTCGTTGAAGTTGCTGGTATCCCTGCTTCAACGCCGAGATTTTCTCTACTGACGGTAACTTCTCTAACCGATATTAGCGGCTTCCTTCATCACTGCAACACTCGGTACGATTGGCTGGTTAGGCCTTGTTCGACAGGGTCTTTCACCCTGCAAGAAACGCCAAGCTGCGCTTGGCGCACTAACGGTTTGAGTTAGCTTCGTATGGGCGGGTGTGGACAATTTTTGAGATGAAGAAAAAATCTGAAGCCAGAAAAATGCTCCTAAATCGCGCAGACTCCCAGCCGTCTGCTGCACGCTTTGTTAGGCACGCTTTATGACTGCAAGGGTTTGTGCCATAGATGTATGCCTACTTTAATTGTGGCACGCTATATATGTAGCCCTGTTTGTCGTAATAAGCCAACCACCCACTACCTTCTTCTATTACCATATAATCTCCATAGTAATCATCAAATCTCGCGTCATAGAGCCGTTTTTCACCATTTACAACTTTTACGGACAGAGGAACAGTTTCACCTGAGCCATCTGACATGACCAATTTTTGAGTATATTTAGAACTTTGTCTGCGAATGGTAAGTATTCCTCCAAGTGAGTTGTATTGAGAACTATAAATGTCCCAACTCATCTCAAAGTCACCACTAGGCATAACAAATGG
>CAIMCT010000247.1 GCA_903839535.1 uncultured Desulfobacteraceae bacterium | reverse complement strand
CTGGGGTGCGGCGATCCCAGAGGCGATTTGCCGCTCATTTTCATCAGCCCATATGTAACCCTTCAACATAGTTTAGTATTTATACCCTGGTGTTAAGTTTTTTCAATAGGTCAGCTACCTTTAAAACTTAACTTATTGATTTATATCTTAGCAACTTATTCTCGGATAATGTGAACATCGTGCTGTGGAAAAGGTATTTCGATGTGACGTTCCCGAAAAAGACGCTCAATTTCAAACCGGATATGCGTTTCCACTTTGACCATCTGGTCAACCAGGGTCCAGACACGAAGCTTGAAGATCAGCGCACTATCTCCAAAATCGGAAAACAGAACATCGGATTCCGGAGTTTTTAAAACCCACTGCGCTTTTTCGGCAATCTCCCTAAGGGTGCCAGATACCAATGCCGTGTCTGATCCATAAGCCACTCCAACGGTGATGACCCTTCGTATGCGATGGTCCTTGAAACTCCAATTGATGACCTTGTTGCTGATAAACTCCGAATTGGGAATAATCAAAGATGCATTATCATAGGTTTGAACCAGAGTCGAGCGAACATTGATTTTCTGGACAACTCCCCAAATTCCATTGATTTCTACAGCATCTCCAACCTGAATGGGCCGCTCGAAAAGCAGTATAATCCCGCTGATAAAATTGTTGAAAATATTCTGAAGCCCGAAACCGAGCCCGATACTGAGAGCACCAAAAACCACTGTAAGGGATGTTGAGCTGACCCCAATCATTCGAAGCGATATAAATATACCGGTGGCCCATATCAGATATATGGTGATGGTGGTAATGGAGTCTTTCAGCCCAGTGTCCATGCCGCTTCCGGCCAAAAATTTTTCCCGCAGCATTTTGCGCCACAGGCGGGTGGACAGGTGGGTAAGCAAAAGCATCAGGGCCGAGCAGAAAAATCCCATAATGCTGAACTGCATATCGCCGATGGGGATCGGATAATTGATGACTCTGAAAAAACCGATGATCACGGCATTTTTGGCGCCCCATGCCATCATAATTGCGATGAAAAAAATCGGAAACCAGGTTACCCACAACAATCTCATGGACAACCACTGCAGGGTGTAACGATCTGATGCCTGTTTATCTGCATCAGACGAATGTCGTTTTCTAAGATCCTGCTGCCATTCCAGGAGCGCCATCATCAGTATTCCACCCCAGAAACAAGCGACTATGGTAATGATCCAGGATGTGAACCAGTAAATAGCCAGATATCCATATCCGATCAGTTCCAGAACTGGCCCGAGACCTGCAATGGCATAGCCAGCTCCCGCTGCGATTGGACGGATTTGTGGAAGTCCGCCGGAAAGAGCCGGAATACAAGGTTCCACAGATTTCCAGAAAAGTATATACCCAGTAAGGAGGCCGATGCCGAAAAGTATCCGCGCCAGAAGCAGGATGCTTCCGGTTCCATCCACAAACCATTCCAGCCCCAGATACAGTATCCATAATAAACGGATACTTCGAAGTCCAAAACAAAGCCCATGACTGATCTTTGACGGAATTGCCGGCAATGGCAGCCGGTTCCACGTCTGAATGCCTACCAATCCCCACTGGGTCAAAAGCCAAAACCACAGTAAATCCAGAGCGATTCTCCACTTTGCAATCTCGGCTGATTCCGCCTGAAGGGTCATGTATCCGGCGATGAATGCGGTTGTTCCGGCAAGAATCAAGGATTTTTCCAACATGCAGAAAGATAGGTGCCGCCAGGGTGTCTTGACCAGCTTACCGCTCTGTTCGTAGATGCGGCAAAATCTGCGGACACGAAGCATCGCCCACAGCATGCCGGTGTATAAAACCAGAACAGGCAATAGCCTGCGACCGGCGGACTCCCAGAACGATCGGGTACATAATGTCCAAAAATCAGAAGATAATAGCTTCCATGTCTTGTTGAAAATGGCTGATATTTCAGATTGTATCTGCACGACATTCAGAGACAAAAAAGGCGATACGCCGCGCTGAAAGAGCGCTTCCTTCTTTTTCAGGGCGATCTGGCTGTTCAGTTTTTCCGATAGATCGGAAATAGCGGTTCGGGTTTCTTCGAGTTGCAGCTTCAGCGGCTGATAGGTATCAAGGATTTTTTCAATACGTTTTTGTTTGACTGTCAACAAGTTAATCAGAGTTTGAAGGTTTTTTTTCAAAGCGGCGGTTACAGGATCAACCTGACTGACAGCACTTATATCCGCCAACTGCTTTTCATTCAGGCTGAGCTGTTCCAGCGTCTGATTCAGCATTTGGTTGAACAGGTCTGTCTTGTCAGAAATTTCTTTTAGTTTGATATCAATGGCACCCAGCGTATTCAGTGTGTCAATCTTGGCTTTTTCCAAATCCGCCACGGTGGTCTGGGGCAGAAGAAGTATATTTCCGTATGCCGATAACTGAACGCTATATCCATTCAATTCCGTAACAAACGCCTTTTTGTATGTTCCAGCCAGGTCGCGATTGGCTTTCAGTTCCTCATTGCTCAAGGTTTCTGCGTCTATAGTGATTTCAATGCCCGAAATATCTTCCGGCTTTTGTTTTTCAGTGACAGAGAGAACTGGATTCGCACTGCGATCTTCAGGGGCAGCCATGCAGTCGCCGTCCAGAATAAATCCGGCGGTAATCATGGCTGCGAACGCTAAAATACATATAGCAAAAGTGCTGAGGAATGTCCGACACCTGGTACCAAAGTTCTGCATAAACTGCTTCTCCCAATGGTCAATGACTTCAATCATATAAGTGGTTCAAAAATCAGCCGGTTACGGCTCTGTAACACCGCAGAAGAATTTGGTTATACTGCGAACGGACATAATCTGCGCTTTCCATAAACTCCCTCTCCCAGCGGGTGAGGGTTGGGGTTGGGGATTCAAAAACGCAAATTATGCTCACTTGCAACATATATCACCAACAAGGGGTTGACACAACACTGACGTGTCGATAGGCTGTAATACAATCGTTTATACCAATGAAATTCTTTTCCGGATAGTAGTATTTTCTGTATCGAGGTTCCCATGACTGAAAACATATTGTCTGTTTCCATAGATAATCCGTTATTCTGTGACTGTGAATGGCACAGCTTCAACGTTCTTCACGTTGCGGCCAATGCTATAGGCGCAGGTATCTGCATTTTCTATTTTTATCATTTTGAGCCATCAGGGCATCTCCCTGTCCTTTATGATGCCTTTGTCATTCCCGCTATTATCACCATTTCATTGACCATGATTGGGATGCGGTATCAATATCAATGGCAAAAAAGTCTCATGGATTACATTCACATCCTTCGCAAGGGACAGGATGCCCCATTGAAGCTGCAAATAAGAGCACAGCGTCAGATTCTAAACCTCCCATTTATTGCTACCGGCATTACACTGTTGATGTGGGGACTTGCATCCCTGTTAATGGCTGTTTGTCGAATGTCGCTTCATCCGGAAGGAGAAGCGTTTTCTGAAAGCATCAGGCATGCAGTACGTATTTTGGGTGGTACGGCTCTTGCGGGCTTGGTAACAAGCGCAGTTATTCTCTTTACAATGGAAACCCAGTGCCGAAAGATCCGTCCCCTTTTTTTCCCGGAAGGCAGTATGGTAAAAACGATTGGTGCATACCAACTGAAACTGCGAATTCGGATGCTCATCACCTTTTTCTTAACCAGTATTTTACCGTTGGGACTGATGGCGCTTCTTTCCTACAACAAGACCCGCATGATGGCGTTTATGGATCCGCAGGAAGTACTTCAAAGCATGTTGAACCTGACGATGTTTTTGGTGGTCATTGGAATATCAGCCTCAGTTGTTCTGTCCCGTCAGTTTGCCATAAGTATTGTTGATCCCATCAGGGATATCGAAAAAGCCATGATCTGTGTTGAAAATGGCGATTTGACGGCTTCAGTTTTGGTCAGATCCAATGATGAACTGGGAGTAATGGCGGAAAATTTCAATAAAATGGTGGATGTTCTTAAAGAGCGTTCTCTGATTCAGCAGTCTCTGAATATGGCAATGGAGGTTCAGCAAAATCTTCTGCCTAAATCCATTCCACAAATACGCGGCATTGATATGGCAGGCGCCTGCTTTTATTGCGATGAAACCGGCGGGGATTATTTCGATATATATGTGCCGGATTTATCCAGTCCGGACAGGTTCAGCGTCGTAGTCGGTGATGTTTCCGATCATGGGGTTCCCTCGGCCCTGGTCATGACAACTGCGCGTGCATTGCTGCGCATGCGTTCTTCGATGTCCGGCAGCGCCGCGCAGGTGATTTCAGATGTTAATCGCCAGTTGTCCAGGGATGTTGAAGATTCCGGCCAGTTTATGACCCTGTTTTATGGCGAACTGGATCGGGCATCGCTTCAACTGCGCTGGGTCAATGCCGGGCATGATCCTGCCTTTCTCTTCGATACACATACCGGACAGTTTCAGGAGTTGAAAGGAAAAGGAATGGCCCTGGGGGTTTTTGATGACTCCGTTTATGTTCAATCCGAAAGGGGATTGCTTCCCGGACAATCATTGATAATAGGAACTGATGGTATATGGGAGATGCACAATCGTGAAGGGGAGATGTTTGGAAAAGACAGGCTGAAGGATATAATCAGAGACCATGCCGAATCTTCGGCTGCTGAAATCGTCCAAAACATTATGAGCGACCTGGAGCAGTTTCACTACCCACTAAAAAAGGAGGATGACGTTACACTTGTTGTCATCAAAATTATACATGAACAGACAGAGATGCGCTGAGCAGCAAAAACCATGACAAGCACAGAAAGGAAAGTTTGATGTCAATCATTCGGCAGCACACGATTGAGGGATTAACTCCGGGCGCCACATTTACTGTCACCAGAACATTTTCAGAGTCGCAGGTCGAACAATTTGCTGCTATGACACGCGATTACAACCCCATTCATTTTGACCCGCGATTTGTTGCGATAAAGGGATTAAAGGCCAGAATCTGCCACGGACTTCTGATCGGCGGCATGGTTACGGAAGTTGGGGGACAAATTGGATGGCTGGCTTCTGGCATGAATTTTCGGTTCAAACGTCCCGTCTATATGGGCGAGACCATCACCTGCACCCTAACGATCACGGAAGTTGATGAAAAATGCCGTGCCCGAGCGGACGCAGTTCTCGTCAACCAGGATGGAGAGGTGGTACTGACCGCCCAATTGACCGGCCGCGTACCGGGAAAGGCCGAAATCCAAGTTCTCAGGCAGATGGTCGAAGAAGGCGACCCTACCAATGGGCTACGCTCTTATGTCAGTTGATAAAACATCTATGACGATTTTTCGTGATACGGCCAGGGCTGGTATTTTGGCCGGTATTGAAAAGGGCTGGAGCGGTTATGTCTGGCTGCTCAAGATTTTAATCCCCATTTCATTTCTTACGGTCCTTCTGGATTACAGCGGTCTGATTCAGCAGATGGATTTTTTACTCGCGCCAGTCATGAAATTGATCAACATGCCGGCTGCAGCAGCAATTCCTCTGGTGGTTGGCATGTTAACTGGAATCTATGGGGGAATTGCAGCCATGATCGTGCTGCCTTTTTCAATAAACCAGATGACCCTGATCGCTATTTTTCTGCTCATATCCCACAATCTGATTCAGGAGGGAATGGTGCAGGGCAGATCCGGATTAAGCCCTCTAAAAGCCACAGTGATCCGGCTTGTAGCCTCTATCGTCACAGTGATCGCAGTGGCCCAGTTTATGGACTTGCAGCCAGACGTATCCACTGCCGTTGCTTTTTATCCGCAGGTTCAGAAAACTCTATGGGAAGTAATCCAGAAATGGGGAATTTCCACTTTTTTTCTCATCATTAAAATCTTTCTGATTGTGATGGCGCTGATGATCGCCTTATGCCTGATGAAGGCCTTTGACATTATTCCTTTTCTGGTAAAGATATTAAAACCTTTCCTGAAAATCATGGGGCTGGATGAACGGGTGGGGCTGTTGTGGTTGACTGCTGTTGTGTTCGGGATTGCTTATGGTGCTGCAGTTATCGTGGAAGAAAGTAAAGAAGGAAATTTCAGCGCCGAAGAACTGGAGAGGCTGCACATATCCATCGGCATCAACCATTCGATGGTTGAAGACCCGACACTTTTTGCGTCCCTTGGTCTCAGCGCATTCTGGCTCTGGATACCACGGGTGATTACCGCCATTGTCGCAGTTTATCTTTTTAATATCTGGAAAAAATGGTTAGATAGGGGAAACCGGCCGGTTTCCCCTATCTGAAACCTTAAGCATTTGGTCTATTTATACTGAACCCTCAGGTCTTTTTTGCTGATCTTTCCAACGCTGGTTTTGGCGATGGTATCAACAAGAACCACTTTGCTGGGAATGCCATATTTGGGAATGGTTCCTTTTTCCACAAACTTCATGTAGAAATCCTTCAGTTCATCTACCGTGACCTTGCCCTTGTATTCAGCTTTCAGCACCACCAGAGCCATGGGTCTTTCTCCCCATTTCTCATCGGCGACACCAATCACCGCAGCCTCGCTTACCGCCGGGTGCTGGCTGATAATGTCTTCCAGCTCAAGAGATGAAATCCACTCACCGCCGGTTTTAATCACATCCTTTACCCGATCTGTGATCTGCAGATATCCTTCAGAATCGATATTGCCTATATCTCCGGTATGGAGGTAGCCATTTTCCCATAACTGCTCGCTGCGTTCCGGATCCTTTACATACCCCTGTGTCAGCCATGGAGACCGGACCACCACTTCACCGGTAGCTTTTCCGTCATGGGGAACAGGGTTTCCTCCAGTATCCACAATTTCAAGATTTACCATAGGAAGCGGCATTCCGGTTTTGCACCGCATTTCAATCTGTTTATCAACGTCCCAATCCATCATAAATGGCTTCATGTTGGCGAGAGTTAAAAGCGGACAGGTCTCGGACATGCCATAAGCAGTTGTCAGGTTAATTCCCAGAGACAATGCAGACTTGCAAAGACCCTTGGGAAGCGCCGATCCGCCAATGATGACTTTCCATTTTGAAAGATCAAACTGTTGTACGACCGGGCTGCTGACAAGCATGTGAAGGATGGTCGGAACACAGTGTGAAAAAGTGACTTTTTCTGTTGCAATCAGTTTGAGTAGCACTGCCGGTTCATATTTGCCCGGATAGACCTGCTTGGTTCCCAAAAGCGTACACAGATATGGAATTCCCCATGCGTGGACATGGAACATAGGCGTTATGGGCATATATACGTCGGCGGAATCCAGTGTAAGTTGGGATTTGTAACTGCAAAGACCGGACATGAGCCCGTAAGTATGAAGGACGATCTGACGATGGCTGTAATACACCCCTTTTGGCATTCCGGTTGTGCCGGTGGTGTAAAAGGTGGTGGCCATGGCATCTTCGTCAAAATCCTGGAAATCATAATTCGCACTACACGCGGAAAGCAGGGCTTCATATTCGCCCGAAAGATCAATGGATGTTGGCGGCGCCTGATCTGCGTCTGTAAGAAGGACAAACTTCTTGACGGTCTTGATCTGATCCTTGATGGCCTCCAGCATGGGGAGAAAATCGGAATTGACCAGAATGATATCGTCTTCCGCATGATTGATGGTGTATGCAAGTTGTTCCGGCGACAACCGGATGTTAATGGTGTGCAGAACAGCCCCCATCATGGGAACGGCAAAGAAACATTCCAGATACCGGTTGCTGTCCCAATCCATGACCGCAACTGTATTTCCGGACGTAACTCCCAACTTTTCCAGCATATTGGCCAGTTGAGATATCCTGCTGTTCAGGGCTTCGTAATTATAGCGCATCTTATCCCGATAGATGATTTCCTGCTTGGGCGCATACGCCAGGGGCATGCGAAGTATGTTTTTGATCAGCAGGGGATAGGCGTAGGCGGACGGGGTTCGTTCAATCTTTCTGATTGGCATGTTTTTCTCCTTATTGGGATGGAATTAACTATTGAATAACATTCGTCAAACATGGTTCGCAAACAGGTTTTGCATTGATTTTCAGATCATTATCACATATCCGGCGTTTGTCACAATAAAAATGATTGCTTCGTAATCGTAACCGTTCACTCCCCCTCCCATCGGGAGGGGGCCGGGGGGAGGGCAAGTGGCTGGCATGACAGCATTTCCCCCCTCCCAACCTCCCCCCGCTGGGGGGAGGAGTCTGAACACTTACTCGTAATCAGTTATGGCGCTGTTGATATGCCGCCTCCATGCACGTTTACAAATCAACCTGACCAGTGATGATTTGACTGTATATCTCTTCCTGTTCATCCAGAATTTCGCGAAGCACACCAATGGTTGTCATGGGATTCATGATTACACAGCGAAAAACAACCGTGTCCTGTCCTGGGTATTGATGAACTCTCAGAGTGGTTCGGGATACAAAGCTTTTTCCTGCTTCACGCTGCAGTTGTTGAATTTTACGCGTAATTGCGTTAAGCTGATGGCTGGTATTAAACGATTCTTCGGGAGTTCCCTGTTCAAGCCGGAATCCGCCAAGAGATATATTGGCAGGTGGAAAGAGTCTATAGGTGAGGATGTTTAGTTCAGGTTGCGTGATCATCTCAAAAAGCGGCCTGCCCTGAATTTCCGCCGCGAACTGCCGAGCAATTTCAATGCCATGCTCAATCAGCAAGGCATATCCCTGAGTACCCATGATCTTCAGGGTGCTGTCGAGAATCAGCGAACTTGCTTCACGCGAGCCGGACAGGGATTTTCTTCCCAGATCCACAGACCCCGGTCGGTTAACGTAGCCGGCATGATATTCGATGGCATCCAGAATTCTGGGATCTTTAAAATACACCATTCCACACGTCATGGGCATGTAAAACTGCTTGTGGCCGTCTATGGTCACACTATCCGCCTGTTCGATTCCGGCAAGTAAATGCCGGTATTTTTCAGACATCAGAGTTGGGCCTCCCCAGGCAGCATCCACATGAAAGTGAATGCGGTATTCGGCGCAGATTGCCGCCAGTTGATCCAGAGGGTCAACAGATCCGGTTTCGGTGGTTCCGGCAATTCCCACGATGGCCATAATTCTGGTTTTTTCACTGCTGTCATGAAGTTCGGCAATCTTTTGTCTCAGGCAATTCATATCTATCCTGTTTTTTGCATCAACCTCAACTGCAATCACATTCTGATTACCAATTCCCAGAACTCCGCCGGCTTTTTTAAGGGAATAATGACCCAATCTGGATACCAGCACAACTAATCGTTCAATTCCATGCGCCTTATAGGCTGCCGAAAGGCCTTCTTTCTCAATTCCCTCAAAACGATCTCTAACAGTCAACAATGAATTGCGGGCAACCCAGAGCGCCGTGATATTGGCCAAAGTCCCGTCTTCGATAAAACACCCCAGCGAGGTTTGAGGATTCTGTACATGCTCCTGATAGAACGCCTCGTTTTCCTGGAAAATCAGGCGGTGAATCTTGGCCAGTACCTGTTTTTCAATAACGGAGACCACTTTTGAAGTCTCCAGCTTGATGACATTCTGATTCAGCGCAGCGACAATCGTTTTGAGGTGAATCATAAAAAATGGAAGGGCTGAAGTCATGTGACCCACAAAATATGGGGAAGCTACATTCACCGCGTGGGGGGCGATATCTTCAATCAGGTCGGTAATCACATCCGCCAGCATTTTTTCAGGATGCTTGCCGATTGTTGAACTGGTGAATCGTTCCGACAGTTCCTTCAAACTGTCAAGAGATATTTTGGCCTGGGTAACACCGACATGTCGGGTTAAAAATTCATGAAGTCCGAACAGAATCTGTTCCATGTACTTCAGCAGCGTAAGCCTGGCGGCATCGCTTTCCGGCCGGATAAAGATTCGCATCAGCGCATCCTGGTCAGCAACCAGTTGCGTGGGTTTATGTCTGGAAACTGAACGCATTGAAAGATTACAGTTTGTCATAAATCATGGCCTCATAAAACATCAAAGACGATTTGATAATAATCTTATTGATTTTATCATTAAGGGTTATTATAGGAGTCATTTGACGATATGTTTATAAAAGTAATAACCTTATAGCAAGCAATTAGGAGAATTTCATGGAAATCATTAAAACAGGAAAAGAAAACAATGCAATAATTGTCAAGATTGTCGGAAGAATGGATGCCGTAACAGCTCCCGAATTTGAAAAAGCATTAAGCGCGTGGATTGATGAGAGTGAAAAATACTTTGTTGTGGACCTAAGTTCTCTGGAGTACATTAGCAGTGCTGGCCTCAGGAGCATTCTGATTATCGCAAAGAAACTGAAAGCCCTTAACGGAAAGATTGTTCTGGCGGCTATGGAGGAATCTGTAAACGAGGTTTTCGAGATTTCAGGGTTTAATTCCATTATTCCAATTCATGATACGGTGCAGGCTGCGATACGTCAGTTTTAACGCTCTTGTAGCCGCCACAAGAGCGTCGGCTGAATCTTCCTCCGTCTTTATAACGGACCAATTCCATAACTCATAACATCCAACTGGAATTTTCGGGGTCTTCCATGTCCAGTATTCAACTGCCAGCCAAAATAGAAAACATGGAGCTACTGGTTCAGTTTATTTCTGACATTGCCAGAAAACTTGACTTTTCCGGCAAACGCATCAAGGAAATTGAGTTGGCCACTGAAGAGGCGCTTGTAAACATCATCAATTATGCCTATCCTGATCATTCTGGCAGTATTAAAGTTACCTGCTCTCAGGACCCACCAAATGATTCTTACAAAGCTTCTCACAAAGCATTTGTCATTAAAATCGAAGACACTGGTATAGCCTTTGATATCATGTCTTTAAAAGATCCTGATATTTCAACTGGCATCTCTGATCGGGAAGTGGGGGGCCTTGGTGTTTTTCTGATCCGAAAATTAATGGACAAGGTTCTATACCATCGTAAAAATAAAAAAAACATTCTTGAACTGGTTGTTAATATCCCCGCCAAATAATCATCAGAAAGCTGACCAAAGCAGAAAATAAATGTTGCTCTCCGCGCCAAAATATCTTCTGACCAAAAGATATTTTGGCCGCTCATATAAAAAAATTTTGGGCGGGTTTGCCAGAATATATTTTGGCCGCCCTTACTAAGGATATTATGAGAATTGTAACCCGATCTGATTTCGACAGCGTGGTATGCGCTGTACTTCTCTATGAAGCTTTAAATATTCATGAGCCGGTCAAGTGGGTTGAGCCCAGTGATGTTCAAAAAGGCCTTGTAGAGATTCGTGAAGGCGATATTATCGCCAATCTTCCATTCGCTCCAGGCTGTTCCCTGTGGTTTGATCACCATTTTTCCAATCAGGGAGAGCAATCCTTCACAGGCATATTTCGAATAGCGCCTTCTGCTGCAGGAATTATTTTTGACCATTACCGAGACAAGTTTCAACGGGATTATACGGAACTGGTTCAAGCCGCTGACAAAATCGATTCAGCATATCTGACCCAGGAAGAGGTGCTATACCCGGAACGCCATCCATATATCCTTCTTTCCATGACCATAGGCAGCCAAAGCAACCCCGATGAACCTTACTGGAACCATCTCGTTGATATCCTAAGAATCCTGCCAATCCATAAAGTCATGGAAGATAAAGCCGTGAGAGCATACTGTGAGGCGGTTATCAATGAAAATATCGCATATCAAACCCATCTGAAAAAACACACTCAATGCTTTGGTCATGTTGCAGTAACAGACTTTCGCGCCTTAAATCCGCCTCCTGCCGGAAACCGGTTTATAGTATATTCCCTGTTTCCAGAATGCTCGGTTCAGGTAAAGATTCGCATTGATTCCAATCGACCCGACATGGTACTGGTCAGCGTGGGTCACAGCATTTTTAACCAGACCTGCAAGGTCAATGTTGGCCAGTTGCTTGCTCTATATGAAGGCGGCGGACATAAAGCCGCAGGCGCATGTCGTTTTCACATCTCCAAGGCGGATGAGTACATCCCTCAAATTCTGGATGTCCTCATACAGAATTCAGATTACCACCGCGCATAATGCAGACCATGAGACAACCACTACCTGATTTATCCACAAATTTTTAACCACACACTGGCTTTGGTCCCTGAAGGCAGTCGATTGATCAGCTCGAAACGACATCCCATCTGACTGAGCATCTTTCGAGAAATGGAAAGCCCTAATCCGGCGCGACCTTCCCGCGTGGTAAAAAATGGCAGAATTACTTTGGACTGATTTTCAGCAGAAATACCCGGTCCGTTGTCAATAACCTGTACCACAAGATTGCCGGAACGCGTGAAGGCTGCCAGTTCAATTTCTGGAGATTCAATCGCAGTAACCGCATCTACAGCATTGTCAAACAGGTGCCCAAGAACCTGATAGATGGCTGAAGGGTTGGTCAGAATGCTACAGGGCTCAGACTGAATATACTGCCTAAAACTGATCTGTTTTCCGGCCAGCCTGGCTTTGGCCAGGCCAACACATTCTTTCCAGAAGGAAATCATGGGAATCTCTTTAGTGTCGCCAACCACAGCACGAGCGTAAGATCGCATGGCATCAAGGAATCGATGCTGGCGACCAACCTGTTCCAATGCCCGGTGCAAAAACTCCAATTTGGTTGAATCGTTGAACTCCCCAAAGTTACTGATTAAAATATCCAGAGTCATATTGAGTGTATTGACCGTGTTTCCAAATTCATGACGCAAAGTGGAAAATATATGCTCCACATCTTCAATCAGGTGAGTAGTATCAGTCATGACAGGCAAATTCATTCCCTTTAAATCAGTTGTCGAATCTTGTTCAGATATTTGCCAATGACCAGCCGGACATTACCCAGTGTGGATTCCCGATTCACCACAAGCCCCAGGTAATAGGATTTGGCCACCAGCCGGCAAACCATCCAGACATTGCTAGCCTGGATAATTATTTCTTCAAACTCTCCGGCTCCCTTGATGTCCTTGATGGATTTATCCAATAATCCCATTATCAAGGAAGACTTGGCGGCAAATGCATCGGATGAGATTTGAGAGGGGTTGTGTTCGGCAATTACGATACCATCCACATCCATAAGGGCAATCATCATTACGCCGTTCATCTCTGATGCCATATTTTTGAAAAGATCAGCAATCTGCTTCAAAGGATGAACGGCGTGATTTTGATTACTGGTTCGGCGATCATCGCACTCAGGCAAGTAGGGATCCAGCACACTCTCCTGACTTTCCTGGGACAGCAAAACAGTTGGGCCTGGACATTCAGGAGTGATCCACTCCGGCTCAATAACTTTCTTGCTTTCGATGGGTGGCAAAAGTTCATTGTCTGCATTTAATGAAATAAAATTTTCTTCCAGCGTTTCATCAAAAGGGCGGGTTTGCCAGGATATATTTTGGCCGTCCCTACCATCTTTTTCGTGAAGTTTTTCGTCTTTCCGACGTGCAGCTTCCATCAGAATGGCCATCAGCTCGGAGTTAATGCGCTTGGCGATTTTATGAGTAGGAAGGTTTTTGAATGACAGCCTGACCCGATTCCATAAGACCATCTCAATGGCAGCTTCTTCTCCGACCAGAGCACCGCAGACTGCATCATGCAAACGCCCCTGATTGAAAAAGAATAAACCCCTTTTTTTTTGGTCGCGAACTTCAAAAAGGCATGTTTTTTCTTCCATTTCAATAAGCTGGAGAAAACTTCCAACTGAGATTCCGGTCAGGGTTCCGCTCTGAGAACTTCGTTGTAATCCTTCCTCAATGCTTTCAACCAGTTTATTAAAATCAACAGGCTTATCCAAAAAACCGACAATCCCAATGGATTCAAACTGCCCTTCGATTTCCCGAGTCCCATAAGCGCTCATAACTATGGCGGGAATAGAGGGGAAATTTGCATTCATATAGACCAGGAGTTCAAATCCGTCCATCTCCGGCATTCGAATGTCGGTCACCACCAGGTCAATTGGATTGGACTTCAAAATACCAATCGCTTTTTTTCCTTCTTCCGCAGTAAAGAGATTAAAGCGATCCTTATAAAGCTCAAAACCAGCCTTTATGCTGAGAAGTAAAGATATTTCATCATCAACAATCAGGACATTTTTCATGAGTTGTCTTACCAAAAAAAATTAACATGACCAGTTCTTATCTTTTGGCCAATATGAACAGGCCAGCAGTTTCATATATTTTGGTATCTTTCGGCAGCCACAAAAACAGGTTCCGGCCATGCATTTGTCTGTGTCTCACCGCCATTACGAAATAAACCCAAATGGCCAAAACCATGGTCTGTACCTAAATTTTTAATCATCTTAAAACGTGTTCGCATTGCAGATATGTCATCCCTCAGAAGACACGGAAATGAAAAACTGCGGCGGTGTGATGAGGTGTTTTTTTACAAAACACATTTCAGCGGTTCGGATGACGGCGGCTTTGTATTTTTCCGGAAAACCCGAAGGGAGTTTTATTTGAATATCAATTTTTTCAACCATCTGAGTGGCGGCATTCCGGATAAAACTGAGAATCAGGCGAAGTTCTGCTGTATCAATCTGACGCTCATTGCAAAAAGAAGAGACATATATCCCTGCGCAAGTTCCAATAGATGCCAAAAACAGGTCAAACGGCTCTGGCGCGGTATTCTCACCACCTTCAGTGACAGGTTGATCCGTATGAACCGTAAACCCTTTATAAAATGAATCCACTTTTTTATTTCCAGAGAACGTGATCATCATGGTCATCTTCAAATCTCCTATGTTTGAATGAACGTAATTGAGAGATATATACTGTGAACGGGCATAATTTGCATTTTTGAACCCCTACCCCGACCCTCAACCCGCTGGGGGAGGAAAGCGCAGGTAGAGTCGGCATCCTGCCGGCTGCTGCAGCCGGCAAGATGCCGACTCTACGACGAAAGATTATGCCCGCTCTCAGTATATGAATCCTGATCAGTGTTTTACTTATGCTTTTTACTGTAATAAATCAATAATGAACATTGTCGTTACATCACCAGCACTGCCAGCAGTCCATAACGAATCAGTTTGCCGACAAATACCAGCAGCAAAAAAACGCCGAAATGGATGCGGAGCAGTCCGCCTGCCAGGCAAAGCGGATCACCAACAATGGGAAGCCAGGAAAACAAAAGAGACCACACCCCAAACTTTGCATAAAACATTTCAGCGCGTGTCCGTGATAACTCATCAAATCGAAGCAGTTTCCGGCTCACCCATTCGCTGCCATAAATACCAATTCCATAAGTGGTGCAGGCCCCCAGTGTATTGCCAGTTGTAGCAGAGGCAATAGAAAATATCGGATCAAATCCTTTTATAACCATTGTTACCAAAAGCCATTCTGAGCCTATGGGAACAATGGTGGAAGCCAGAAAGCTTAATAAAAACAGGGAAACATAACCATAATGAGATAAAAATGTCATCATTCAAATAGATTCACTGATGCGGTTTAAGCGATATACTTGAGACCGGATAAATTTAGCCGACACAAGAGCGTG
>CAIMCT010000246.1 GCA_903839535.1 uncultured Desulfobacteraceae bacterium | reverse complement strand
GTTTTTGATCCCCCACCCCAACCCTCCCCCGCTGGGAGAGGGAGTTTATGAAAAGCGCAGATTATGCCAGTTCGCAGTATATATAAGCTTGTTATATACTGCCAATGGTCGTAATCTTAACTTTTGCCCCCCAAACCCTCCCCCGCTGGGGGAGGAAAGCGCAGGTAGAGCCGGATACTGCCGACTGCTGCATCCGGCAAGATGCCGGCTCTACGACGAAAGCTGTTGCGCGATTCCATTTTTCAACAGGCTACAGAACACTCTCGTTGCTGCATCCGTGCGAGGGTTGCACATAACCACATAATCCAGTAGAACCAGGCTGGTTTCCGTAAACGCCTATCAAGGTGGAATCCGTATCAAAGGTGATTTCATTTTTCAAGTGACTTTTTGGAAAAAATGGTTCAGAATAACAAGGTATTCGTGTTTATTTGTGGGTTCAAAATCATTTTGTTGGGTTTATGTGCGATGAATTCTTCCCGAACGGTTGCTTTTTCAAAAAACGCGACAAATGTTTTTTTTCATATTCTGACGGCATGCAACCTCCGATGCCGCCACTGTTATATCAACCCTTCCCAACACGGCGCTGAATCCCTGGATATTGATACGATCACTGCTTGGCTGAATACATTCGCCGGAAAAGAAAACTCGCCCAATGTCATTTTTCTGGGCGGAGAGCCCACCCTTCACCCGGAACTTCCCATTGCCGTAAAACATGCCAGACAACTGGGATATCAATCAATTACCATTGACACGAACGGATACCTGTTCCATGATATCCTTCATCGCCTGAATCCGGATGATGTCGATTTTATCAGTTTCAGCCTGGATGGTGCCACGCCTGGGGTCAACGATAGCCTTCGGGGAGATGGAGCCTACCACGCCTGCCTGAAGGGTATTCGGCTGGCGGTTCTTAGAGGGTTTCAAGCCAGCCTGATTTATACGGTCAGCAGCGCCAATCTCCATGAGCTTGAAAAAATGCCGGAACTTCTATCTGATCTGGGAATCCGCCGTTTTTTTATTCAGTTTGTGGGCATTCGGGGAAAGTCTGCTCAAACTACGGCATGTGAACCGGACAGAATAAAGCAGGTTTCTCCGGACCAGTGGTTGCACGAGGTGCCGATGGTTGCGCAAAAAGCTGCGATGATGGGAATTTCCGTTACCTATCCCAGGGTTTTTCTGAAGCAGGGCGAGCCTTTCGAGTGCGCCGGCAGGGTTGCGGACAATTATTTTATTTTTCCAAATGGCAGGGTTTACCAATGTCCGCTCTGTGAAGATTATCCCCTTCACAGCAGAATTTTTGAGAATAATCGTCTGATTTCAACTCTTGGAATCAATGAGACGGATCTCTTTAAACTCGATATTACTGAAGGCTGCGTCATGAACCGGATCATCCAGCCAGGCAATATTCGTTACTTGCAGGATGGATCGCCGGAGTATCGCATTGCCTGCTGCCTACTGAAGGAAGATATATATGGAGGATAAGATTTTGAATTCAAATTTAATTTGGGCGGAAATTGATTTAAACGCCATTTCTCATAATGTGCGGGAGCTTCGCCGCATAACCTGCCCCGGCTCACAGTTAATGGCTGTGGTCAAGGCCAATGGCTATGGCCACGGAGCTGTTGAGGTCGCGCGGGCCGCCCTGAAAAATGGGGTGTGCTGTACAGGTGTGGCCCGAATGGATGAAGGGCTTCATCTGCGAATGGCAGGAATTGTCGAACCCATACTTATTCTGGGGTTTACTCCGCCGGAACACAGTGCAACGCTGGTTGCGCATCATCTGACCCAGACTGTTTATACGTTTGAGGCTGCCAAAGCCTTGTCAGAAGCGGCCGCACAGCTCCAGACAGTGGCAAATATTCATATCAAAGTGGATACCGGCATGGGCCGGCTGGGCCTTCTTCCGGACAGTCCCCGAATTTCCCTGCTTGGAAAGCATCTGCCCGGAAACGCCCAACGGGTGATTGAGTCCATATCCAGGCTTCCATATATTGAGATTGAAGGTATTTTTACCCATTTTGCAACGGCGGACAGCCAGGATAAAACATATACTCTCCAGCAACTGGAACGATTTCTGGAATTTCTGAACAAACTGAAAGTTCATGGTCTGGAATTTCCCCTGCGACATGCCGCCAACAGCGCAGCACTAATTGATCTGCCAGAAACCCATCTGAACATGGTCAGGCCTGGTATTTCGCTCTATGGGTTTTACCCATCCGCCGAGGTCAGCAAGGAGCGCATTTCCCTGTTTCCTGCAATGATGCTCAAAACCAGGGTCATTCACCTTAAAGTGGTTCCTGCCGGATTTCACATCAGTTACGGGTTGACGTATCAGACCGAAAATCCAACGGTCATCGCCACAGTTTCGGCAGGATATGCAGATGGGTTGAACCGACTGCTGTCATCACGGGGACAGATGCTGGTCCGGGGAAGTCGGGCCAAAATCGTCGGACGGATATGCATGGATATGACCCTACTGGATGTAGGGCACATTCCGAGTGTTTGTATCGGGGATGAGGTGGTGATATTTGGCAGTCAGGGGCAGGAGTGTATTCCGGTCGAGGAAATGGCGGAAGCCTTGAACACCATCCATTACGAAATCGTGACATCTCTGCCATCCCGGGTAGAGCGCGTTTTTATATGAAAACACTAATTTCAGGAGAGCGCTGGGGTGATAAAAATCATCAAAAAACTGGT
>CAIMCT010000245.1 GCA_903839535.1 uncultured Desulfobacteraceae bacterium | reverse complement strand
GATTTCGTTTATTGTTTTTGAGTTTGTGTGGATTGTGTATGGTTTTCTTTGCATGCCCGGCGTGGGCAGGGATATATGTGGACAACGGCGATGGCACTGTCACTGATACCTCTACCGATCTGATGTGGCAGCAAGCTACTGCACCAGGCACATACCACTTGGATGGAGCGTATTCCTACTGCACAACTCTTTCATTTGCAGGCTATACAGATTGGTGGTTGCCCACTATCGATGAGCTTAAAAGCCTGGTGGCTACCAAATGGCATCCAACAATCGATCCTACTTACTTTCCAGGTACTGCCGCGTCGTGGTACTGGTCCAGTACTACCGGTGTGAACGGTGGCATCTACGCGTGGGGCGTGAATTTCGACGGCGGCGGCATCGATGTCTACGACGCTAAGTACGACTTTGGTTATGTTCGTGCCGTGCGAGGTGGGCCGGCTGGATTATTTCGTAATTTGGTTATCTCTCCAACCAGCCGGGATGTGTCTAAAGACGCAGGTACAACTACATTCAACGTTTCAAATACCGGAGCCGGAACCATGCCGTGGACAGCCGCAGTGACATCAGGCAGCAGTTGGCTTTCGATCACATCGGGTGCCAGCGGTACCAATTCCGAAACAATCAAATGCAGTTTCAAGGCGAACGCCAGCACTTCAGACCGAACTGCCACCATACTGGTAACCGCAACCGGTGCAGCCGGCAGCCCGGCGGAAGTAACCGTGACGCAGGCACCAAAACTGGCTCCAACACCTACACCAACACCGGTTCCTGTGCTGTCGGTAAGTCCAACCAACAGGGATGTGGCACAAGATGCCGGAACAACAACGTTCCGTGTTTCCAACACCGGAACCGGCACAATGCCTTGGACAGCCGCAGTGATATCAGACGGCAGTTGGCTGTTTATCGCATCAGGGGCCAGAGGGACCAACGCGGGAACCATAATGTGCAACTTTACAACGAATACCAGCACCTCAGTCAGCAGAACTGCCACTATCCGTGTAACCGCCAACGATGCAACTGGCAGCCCGGTGGATGTGACGGTGAAACAGCCGCCAACACTGTGTTCGGCAACTTTAGATGGAAATTTGCTGCTTCATATACCCTATCTTTCATCTATCAATCCGATATTGGGTACCATATCATTTTGGGCGGATTTTGTTTTTGAGTTCAATCCGATAAACCCGACATCAACACTCTTTAAATTTACAAATTATGGTATTATAGACAATCCTTCTTTTTCATGTGAAGCATCAGCGCTATCTGGTGATTTGAAAATCAGCATTCCTGATCTTCTCCTTGCAGACGGAAACACTCATTTATGGGTGGATATGGAATGCAGTCCAGCTTTTTCCACCAATGGAAATACCTGCTTTGTTGTTACAAAATATGGAGTTGTTCCTAATTGAACGATTTGGAACGCTTTCCATCGGGTGTACACCCATGACTTTCATGGCGCAACCACTATCGAAGGAGACGACATTAGGAATCGTTTCCCCTGTGGTGATTCTGTTACTTATGAATTTTCCATTGGTTCATCAAATGTGATCGTCACCAATCTCACGAAAAGTACGGATGGAACGATCAATATCCCGACGGTATTCACCATCGGACCTTATGGAGGGATATAATCACCTGTTTGTTTGAGTAGAAAATATTGTGGATGGTAACTGGAGTGGAGGGTTAAACAAGAAAAATTTGTTTAACCCCCACTCCGATATTATCTCTATGCGATCCTCAAAGATTGGCCGTACCAACTCATCCCAAATGCCGTACCTCATGCAGTCGAACACAAAAACCACTGCCTTTTCGCTTTGAGGGTCCCAATTCGGCTTTACGCAGCACCGCAGGAACTGGCTTGCTAACCATGTTTCCGAGGAATCTGCCATGATCCATGATTTATATACTTCGGACCGTATGAATTTGTGAAACTTAGAATAAGAGACTCATGAATTTATCCAGTCTCAAGTATATCTGCATTTGTATCAGCACCGCACGGGGAAGCAAATCAGCCAAGCCGAATGAAACGATTCCAATACCCCATGCCATACCGCGGCTATCCACCATGAGCAGGGACAGGTTGGCTGCTCCCGTAAGTACTTGAGAGTAAAAGTGTCCCTGCTTACATGAATTGGTATTTCTGATAAAATCTCTCTATTTGAGCATTTATATGGTCAAATAGAGACCTGTGGATATTTATTGCATCGCCGGTTGGGTCGATGATACCACCATTATCACGGGATTTGACCCAGTGAGTTGAGACCAACTGCTATTTTTCCACTTATGGATGCCTAATGCTCCAAAGTCAACATAGAGTGTTGAATCAGAGGATGTCACCATGTTTTCAGGGTTGATCGATGTAAGTTGAGTCCATACTGTGCCACCGAATTTATAGAGACCTGATGCTCCAAAATCAGCGTAGAGCGATGAATCTGAGGCTACCATGTTTTTAGGGTTGGCCGATGTGAGTTGACTCCATGAAGTACCATCCCATTTGTAGAGACCATAAGTTGCTCCGAAGTTCACATATAGTGTTGCACCGGATGTTACCATGTTTTCAGGGTTGGCCGATGTGAGTTGACTCCATGAAGTACCATCCCATTTATAGAGACCTAACGACCTGAATCCCACATAAAGCGTTACACCAGAGGTTACCATGTTTTCAGGGTTGGCCGATGTGAGTTGAGTCCATGCTGCGCCATCAAATTTATAGAGACCTGATGCTCCAAAATCAGCGTAGAGCAATGAACCGGAGGCCACCATGTTTTTTGGGTTGGCCGTTGTGAGTTGAGCCCATGCAGTGCCATCCCACCTATAGAGGCCATAAGATGCTCCAAAATCCACATAGAGTGTTGAACCGGAATAAATCATATTCTCCGGATTTGTTGAGCTGCCTTGCGACCACGCTGCAGTACCTGAATTGTATATCCAGAGCCCTGAACCGGCAAAACTTGCAGCTAATGACCCTGTTGTAGGTACAGGAGTTGGAGTTGGTGTTGGTGTCGGCGTTGGAATGGTTGATGGAACAAAGGTTTCCCAATACATGGGCATCGCATCAAACCCATTACCTGTCAACTCCTTGAATGTATCATTAAAATTGTAGTAGGCCGACAGTCCATTTTCACTCCCCGTAAGCGTTTTGAACATGTTCTGGGCAATCTCGCCTTCGGATAGAGGTCGATTCCATAGTCTCAACTCATCGATTTTCATCGATCCAGGTGTGTTTGCGCTAGGTTGACTTCCAACGATCAGAGGGCCGCTCGGGGGTTCCATGAGAATGGCGCCCTTAACATCCATCTGGTTTGCAAATTTTCCATTTATATACATTTTCCAGTTGTTTGAACTCAAGCCTGCGTCATAGGTCATGGCGATATGCGTCCATGTGTCTTTAGGCAGCGTTATTCCGGTACCCATCCAAACAGAAGATGTTTTTTGGTCGGTGGTCAATCTGCCGTATATCTGAAAATTGTCCCATGCGCCGATTTCGTAAGAGTTCCATCCTCCAGAGCGTCTTTTCGCAAGCATTACTGTGAAATAATGATCGTCATCAGAAGTTCTCTGAACCCAAAACTCGACCGTCATCTGGGTGGAAAAGTTGATATTCGAAAACGACGGAATTTGAATGTTATCCATTCGATTAACAGAGGACACATTACTTGTGGTTAGTGACAGCGCTTGATTAGTACTGCCTGAATCTGGCTCAGGTGCGATTCTGCGATAATAAACATGGCCGTAACTCCCTCCGATAACACCGCAATAGTGTACAACGCTATCGTTAGAAATGGACATGGAAGGAAGACCCCAGTCGGCATTATACACTAGGGGATTTACGCCCCCCGTAAACGTCTTTCCGGCATCCCGCGATTGAAGGTAGGCATAGTTGGTGAGATAAATGGTGGATGAATCGGTTGGATCGATGCCGATATGGGGCCACCATCCGCCTGCCATTACCTGTTGGGCATTGCTCCACGAAGCGCCGCTGTCCGTGGACAGCCAAATATAGGTACCTGCTGGTTTGTCGCTAAGTACTGTGGTGATGTAAATATTGGATCCCTTGCCGGTAATGGTTTCCAGTCCAGGGTTTGCTCCGCTGCCTCCTGCAGGGTAGGTGTGGATCGTAGTTGGGCTGGTCAGCGTCAATCCGCCATCTGTGCTGCGACAGGTGCGAAGAGTCGGAGTCCAGCCATAGTCTCCCGGGTTATCGTTGTTTGTCCAGACAATATTTACTGTAGCGCCTTCTGCATAAAGATTGGGGGAATAATTCGCATCCTGTATTTTTGTATAATATGGATTACCGTTAGCAGAAGGAACCGTTACCCGAACCGGCGGCTTAAACGTTGCGCCGCCATCCCAGGACGCATACAGCAAAAGACGCGAACCCGAACCACCGCTGTATGTATCGCCCGTATAAGCAAGAATGTACAGATAATTTCCTGATCTGGTGAAATCCACCACACCGGCTTCACCTATATATTGTGGTGACAATGACGACATAGAAGCTATTGTTGTATGCTGAAATGTGGCACCGCCGTCCGTGGAATTGGAACAGATGAGATCGTTGTAGTACTTACCATTGGAAGAAGTGCCTCTTGCCCATGCAATTGCAACGTTTCCAGCACCGCTCGTAAGATAAACACCGTTGTACCCATAATATCCTCCTGTGCTGAATATCTTCTTTGTGAACGTCACCCCGTTGTCATCGGATCTCCGATAGACAAGATCATACGATCCTTCCCTATAAAGCAGATGAATATATGGACCATCGGCTTGAAAATTATTCCATGTATCCGAAAAAATAGCTGAATTAACTCCTTCAGCCAGTTTTTGAGCAGCATCAAAGGTTTTCCCGCCGTCGGTTGATCGGATATAGAAAAGAGCTTCTGACGAATAGTCCTTTTTTTGGGCAGACCATAACACATGAACAAACTGGTTGGATACCGTCATTTTGGGATGATTGTGATAATAGTTTTCGGCTGGATCGGCCAGCAGGGATAGATTTTTCAGGTAGTTGGAATAGGGAACGGTTGCACTTGCCGATCCAAGCATGGCAAATGACAGGAAAAGTAACAATAATGTACAAACGATAATGTTTGAGCGTTGATTCTTCATTTATTTCTCCTTTCATCTAAGCAGTTTAAATGTTTAGGCTGTCCCTTTCTATATTACTGGACTACCATACCATTTTATCTAAATTGAGAAATATTATCAAGATATAAAATTATAAAACTCAAGGACGTAGTGAGCGAAGATAGAACATCTATGTTCATGTATCGTGATTTTGACCGTTGGTTCGGCGGACATAGAAATGCCAGATTGGTCTGCCGCACTTTGTTAGCCGTTTGAGAATTCAATTGGCTAAAGTTCAGCCATTCTTCATTATCTTTGAACTCCCGCTTGAGAATTGCAGCCGTTTTATGTTTATGTCATTTTGATTTACCGTTGCATCCATTGTTTCCTCCGCCTAATCAATGTGATAAAATTGAACTGCCGAACACCCGCTATAGGAGATCAGTTACTAACCAAATTAAATATGCCCATTAGCATAAAAAACCAAGGAACAAAAGTGGAAATGTTTTATCTGTTCAAATTGTCCCCCGGTGTGCGCATTTTCATCACTCCAGGTGAACGGTTACGTTTGATAATGTTGCTTTGGGGAAAATCGTGTTGCCATGGAAGAACTATTCGGCGCGGTTCATCAATGAACATAAAAGCCGCACTGGGGTGCGGCGATCCCAGGCTGGATCCCAGAAAATGCTTGGCATAACGGTTTTTCCCCTTCCCAACCTCACCCCGGTGGTGGGAGAGGACTGAACGATTACTAACGAACATTACATATTTGTAACTGTTATTCATGGATATACGACAATATTGTATTCTTAGAATTCACTTTGAAACTGTTCTGATTTATTAATTACTTGGAATAACAGTATATATAAGTTTGTTTATAATTTATTTTGGACAATGGCATGATAGTTGCTCAAGCTTTTATCAAATGCATGACTGTTGATGCCAATCTGCTTTAAGGTGGTTACAATGCCTGATAACGCTTCATTGATATTGAAACAAAAACGAGAGCGGCTGATCTCCGGATTAAAGGGAAATTCTCAGAATTTCATGATCGAGCATACGGGTATTCTGGATAGTTATTTTCAGACCTGTTACGAAACCAGCCTTATAGGCCCAGGGATTCGGATCGAAAAAAATCCTTATGCCATTATCGCACTGGGCGGCTACGGCAGAAAAGAGCAATGCGTCCACTCGGATGTTGATCTGCTGTTTCTGTTTGAAAATACCGTTCCTGATACGGCGGAAGCATTGATTCAGGAAATGGTGTATCCGCTCTGGGACGTGGGATTGGATGTGGGCCATGCGACCCGCTCGGTTGAGGAATGCGCCGAAATCTCCAGAACCGACATCGAAACATTTACGGCGCATCTTGATGCCCGTTTTGTCTGCGGCATGTCTCCGCTATACTGCGAACTGGCATAATCTGCGCTTTTCATAAACTCCCTCTCCCAGCGGGGGAGGGTTGGGGTGGGGGACCAAAAACGTAAAATTATGCCAGTTCGCAGTATATATAGCCAGTTAACGAACCATCTTCGGGAAAACATCATTCACAACCAAATCAGAAAAAAGCCCGTAGAGCGCTGCATAAAGACCAATCAGTACTTTTTGCCCTTCAGATATCTGCCCAAAAGGAATATCAATGGACTTTTTGCCGACTTCTTCTCCAATTTAAACTTGGACTGTCTTTTTGATTCAAATTCATCTGAACCGATTTTCAAAGTCTGTCAGCGATTTTCCGCCACTGTTCACAAGCATCTTTCAAAGATGGTGGGAAAAATTCAATCCTGGCATGATGACAACGTT
>CAIMCT010000244.1 GCA_903839535.1 uncultured Desulfobacteraceae bacterium | reverse complement strand
CGCCATACGAGATCGAGTAATGTGACTGGAGTTCAGACGTGTGCTCTTCCGATCTCGGCGATCCCAGAGGGGATTTGCCGCTCATCCATCATGTTTGTAGCAGGCAGGTCAATCATCGGCCTGGATGGATGGGCGAATTCGGTATCCCGAACCCAAAACTCAGAACAAACAGTTCGCGCCCGGTTGTTGAATCCTTTCGCAGCGGAGCCGAAAACTGCGCCTGTTCCACCCCTTGCCCGGCAGCCAGCGAAGTCAGAACCATCGATGCCTGGTCGGATGATCCCCGAACTTCCACCCTGTTGCCGGCAATCGTCAGATGGGTGATGACCGTATCGGTCGGCAGTATGGTGTACAACAAATTCAGCAGCGTCATGCGCGGGGTGTATCCTTTCAGCGCTTGCGTCAGAAGATTGATTTCATTTACTGATTCATCGGTCCGGGCCTGTTTATCGAGAATGTCTCCCAGGCTGGCTGAAACTGTTTCGTTTTCCTTTATAAGCTGTTGTTTGAAATAAACAGGCATGCCTGCCCAGGCGCCAATATACAGTACGGCAATCAATCCCAATGATGCCAGACTCCACTTTAGCAACCGCATGTCGATCTGGGCGGCGCTAAAACGGGGACTGAAAAAAAGAGCCATATCCGACAGCGAAACTGTTGGCGCGGCATCCCGCAGACGACTCAGATAGGTTTCAAAAACACCCATTCTAATATCTTCTTTTTGGCTGACATCCTTGCCGATGCTGCGTCGAAACACGGTCAGATCGGTGTCATCGTTTTCCGCCAGTGTGCTGCGGATTACGCCGTCTTGAAGATGAACCAAAAGATATCCGCCGGGTTGAGAAATGATATGCAAACCATTGACCGCTTGCACCCCCAAACACCAGAGAGCGGTTTCCGGAAAAATCAGCCATGGCGCAATCCGATCCAGTTCCAAAACAATATCAGGCCGGACAAACCACAGATTGACCAAGGTCTTGTCATCCCGGCGCCCTATGCGTCGCAAAAAAAACAGCCGGGTTGAAAATGGCGTATATGACGCAGTATCCATGGCAATTGCAGCCCTAATTTCCTTAGGATTTCCAAATGGAAATTCTCCAATAGTCTCAAAATAGGTATGCTTGCTTAGGATAACCAGTCGGGATGTCCGGTTATGTTCAGGAATTTGCGGAAAAACCTGTCCGTCATTTCCGATGTCATATACGTCTCTTCCAATATACAGGCAGGAAGGAAACAGCCAACGCATCATGATCCGCCATAGCCGATTCATCGCATCCACTCCATAATCGTAAAAGGTCTATTTTTTGATCCTCTTTTAGAAACTACGGTTTGAATCCGATCTGTGGACTGGTCAACCCGTGCGGTAATTTCAACCAGAATCAATCCGGATGGCGAAAAACTGTTTTCAGTTCCGTGAATGCCTGTGATCGCAGTAAACAGGGTATCGGTAAGCAGTCTGTCACGCCTAAGCTGAAGAATCTGATCCGCCATTCGGTCATCATCCAGAACCACTCGTAACAAAGATTCACTCATGGTAAGATAATTGTCACTTCCCGATGCCCAATAGATCATTTCTGGTCGAATGCGCTCATACAAAAAACTGTTCATACCCTTTATTAATCGAAATTCTTCGATACACTGCAAGTAGGAATTGCGGGGTACATAAGTGTATCCGGCAGAGCGGTAGTCCCAAGCTTCCGCGCCATTGATACGCTTGAAATCGTCATTATCCCGCCAGTCCGCCAGGCTGTCCACAATCGTGGCGATTTGTTTGGTGTCTGCTGAAAAACGGGCCAGCGATCTCTCTATCAGCTTAGGGTTGGAAAAAAAAGATATCATGCCTGCAGTATCCCGCAATGTTACAGTGACACCTTCTTCCAGAGAAATTGGTACACCAAAGAGATTCCATAGTGCTATTCCTGGTATCATGCCCATTGGCGCTGTTTGATCCATATCCGAAACCGGCAAAACAGCCATATCTGTCGGTGTGAAGTTTGATGTCGTCAGGTTGAAGATCACCTCGTTAAAAGCGGAATACGTTTTCATATCAGCACGGGCCTGACTGTCCATCTCGGTAATCAGGGCGATTTTATGGCTGACCGAGTTGCTGATGCTGATGATGACCAACACAAGAATGGTGGAAATTCCCAGAACAAGAGGAAGCGCAAATCCGTTCTCTTTAATCATGACGAATATACAGTGTGGCTTTAGCCGTGTTATCGGCGAGTACCTGAAATGTCATGATTCGAGTCGATTCAGCCGTTTTCAGGGTCAACTCAATTATTTGCGGAACAGCCATTCGCTCCAGGCCGTCGAATGTCTCCTGCCAGCGATAGACCATTTGAGGGATCATCTCATTCTCCACAAGAGGTAGTACTTCCCACAGTCCATAATAACGAAACCGGACTTCCGTGATCTGTGTCATATAAACCAGCGAATAAGAAAACACGGGAGATTCGTCCACATACCTAAGATACCAGTTGTCAAGCGGAGCCTCTTCATAGATCATGGAACGGGTGGTGTCATCGCCAGTGTACAGTCTCATTTGAAAAATTGCGGGAACACCTTTATGAAATACGGATGATGTGGTAACGCCCGTCACACTTCGGGATTTTCCCTTGAAAAAGGGATAAAAGACCTCTATCCGCTCATTTGCGGGGTCCGTGACAAAATATTCCCATACCGATTCCATTGCATTACGGACCAAAGTCCGGGAGCGATAGTCATGCAGGGTCTGAGTGTCGCCAAGGCTTCGGCTGTTCCAGGTTCTTAAATACAGGCCCATGGCGAAAAACGCCAGTGAAACCATCACGCTAAGTATCAGGGTGACAACCAGGATTTCAATCAGGGTGAACCCATTTTCCCCGGTCCGTGATACCTTCCAGCCAGATAGTGGAAATGCGAACATCGGCCTTGTCATAACGCCGACCAGGTCAGTTCCTGATATCCATAATCGGACACACGTTCGCGACCAAACTGATAACAGGCTATGATCAAAGTAACCTCATAAAGAGACATTCGAAACTGACCATATTCCAGACCACCGGTTATCTCATCAACTGCTTGCGTAATATTACGGGATTCACGGCTGAGAACCGCCTTCCATGAAAAGGTTATGCCAGCTTCATATTCATCCTTTCCCTCAAGCCTGCCAGACACCAGTTTGTCACGCACAGTTGCACGGATTTCCCTGAGCGCTGATGTAATCCGCACCGAAGATTCGGAGCGGCTGATCAGATCAACGGACGTATGGTAAGACATTGTGGCGGCGCTCAGACAGGTGAACAGAATTACGGATGCCACAATGGTTTCGACCAGGGTGAAACCGGAGGCGTTAGAACAACCTAAGTTCCTTCTCCTCTTCCCGAAGACGGTATCGCATGACCTGATGATCCGGAAATCCGTTTCCATTCCAGGCAATGGTCTGATCCGGAAACCAGAGATAATCGAATTGAACCAACTCAGTCTCACTTCCTTTCACTCCGATTTGTTGTTCCGTGAACTGAAGGGTGCGATCATGCTGCCGAAAAAATGCGCGCAGTTGGACTCCGTCGATCAGCTCAATCAACGACCGTTCTTCCGTGTTGGCCCGAACCGCCTCTATTGTCAAAAAAAGACGGGGCATGGTGGCCGCCACAATCAGGCCGACCAACGTCAGAACCACCATCATTTCCAGCAGGGTAAAGCCTTTTGAAAAGGTTAAGAGTGATTGATGGCGACCGAGGATGATTGAAAAGAACCCTGTTTTCTCAATTTTATCAGCCATTTTTTTCAACCATTTTCAGAAAGGCATCTGCTGCAGCGATACGATGCTTAACATCATAATCACCACAATCGAGCCGACAATTCCACCCATCACCACGATCATCACGGGTTCGATCAGGGTGATCAGGGCGGTTAGCTGCTGTTCATAACCGGTGCGCATGCGGTGTTCCATATCCTGAAAAACCGCCAACAGGCTGCCGGCCTGTTCCCCCACCTCAAGAACACCTGTATAAATATCCGGGAAAAAACCAGTTTTGGCAATGGTATCACTCAGCGGTTGGCCCTGCTTGACCCCGTCCCGAACGGTCAAAAGGCGCCGGCGAATCTGGCGGTTTCCGACAGACTGAATCGCATAGCTCAAAGCATCCACCAGCAGAACGCCGCGTTGCAGCAGCAAGGACATGGACGACACAAACCTAAGATTTTCCAAAGAATAAATCAATCTCCGCGTGATGGGCAGATTGAGCAGCAGTGTATCTGTCAGATTTCGGAATGCCGCATTTTTGAGCAAACGTCGCAGCGCTATCGGAACTGCGGCAACCCCAATCAGCAGCCCCCACTGCACCTGCCGGAACAGATGAGACATTTGCAGCAACACCTGGGTGGCCAGCGGTGGATTAGCCATGCGGCTGAACAGGGTTTCAAACCGGGGCACTACAAAATTGAAAATAAAGATCACGGACAATATGCATACCACAAATATGACAGACGGATAGGCCAATGCTTGCCTGGTTTTGGCAGTGACCTCCTTATGAAAAGCCAGATTGGCGGCCAGTTCGGAAAAAGCCTCCGCCAGACGGCCGGTCGCCTCACCGATGGCCACGACACTGATATACAGCGGACTGAAAATATCGGCATGCTGGCTAAGTAAACTGGCTAAGGATTGACCGGAACGAACATCTCCGTTCAACTGGATCACAATCTGTTTCAACTTTGGGTTGGCGACTGAGCGGGATGCTATTTCAAGGGCGCGGTCGATTTTAATGCCGTTTTTCAAAAGAATGACCATCTGAGCGGTCATAAATTCGATATCTGAAGTTCCGGGACGCCCGCCACCCGGCAGCAGGTTACGCCAGAGCGCAACATTTCGGGACGATTTGACCGGTATGATGGATGTGGGAATCAAACCCTGTTCTTTGAGTTTGACACAGGCCGATTCAGACTCCAGAGATGACACCTCACCCTCTTGAAGTGTGCCGGACTGATCATAAGCGGTGTATCGAAACTGCTGCATCAGTTTGTCACCCTAAGCACTTCATCAACCGAGGTTTGCCCCCTGAGGTATTTCAGAAATCCATCTTCTGAAAGATTTCGAATATTCGTGGAAGACATATATTCTCTGGCTTTTATGGGAAAACCGCCGTCCTTGGGAAACGCTTTGATTTCCGTTGTACAGCGCAGATACTCCATGATGCCCACCCGCCCCCGATAGCCGGTCTGATTGCAGGCCGGGCACCCAACGGGTTTTCGCGTTTCCATTTTTTCCAGGCCGTAGCGAAACGCCAAGTGCTCCAGATCATGAGCCTTCACCAGCGCGCTATCCGATATTTCCGGCTGGGAGCATGTCTGACAAAGCTTACGCACCAGTCTTTGGGCAATGACAGAAATCATGGACGAGTTGATGAGATATTCCTGAAGGCCCAGATCAATCAGTCGGGTGTAGGTTGACGGGGCATCGTTGGTATGGAGCGTGCTGAACACCAGATGTCCGGTCAAAGACGACTGCATGGCAGTGCGGGCTGTTTCCGGATCACGAATTTCGCCGATCATGATGACATCCGGGTCCTGACGCAAAATGCTGCGAAGAGCGGTCAGAAAATCATATCCTATATCGGGCTGAACCTGAATCTGATTGATCCCGTCCAGTCGGTACTCCACCGGATCCTCGATGGTGATGATCTTCTTGTCCTCACTGTTGATGGTATTCAGGCAGGAATATAGCGTGGTCGTTTTGCCGCTGCCCGTCGGACCCGTCAGCAGGATAACCCCGGACGTTCGGGTAATATCCTGCTCAAGTTGGTCGATCAAATCTTTTTCCAAGCCCAGATAATCCAGATTATAGGAAATGGATTCCTTGATCAGAAACCGCAGCACCAAGCTCTCACCGTCCGCCAGTGGCAGCGTGGAAACCCGCACATCGATATCCTTGGATGCCACCTTCAAGGATATTTGACCATCCTGGGGGCGTCTTCTCTCAGCGATATCCATTCCGGAAAGAATTTTGATGCGCGAGGCAATCGGCAACTGCATTTTCAGGGGCAAAAAATCGATATCATGCAGCAGACCATCGATTCGAAACCGAACCCGGTACATGTTTTTGTAAGGCTCCAGGTGCAGATCTGATGCACCGCGCTGCACGGCTCTGGAAATCAGCCGATTGACCAGATTGACGATAGGCGCTTCGGAGGCCAGTTCCCTAAGCTTGTTCACTTCAAGATCGGACAGATCCGTTCCCCCCATCGCATTGAGTGGATCCGAATCCCTGGATAACTCATACTCACTTTGAAGCTCACGGAACTGGGTTTCGGCCACCAGGTGAACCTGCCATGTGCAGCCCATATCCCGCAGAATCTGAATCACTTCCAGGTTCAGCGGATCCACTGCGGCAAAAATAAGTTTTGTCTGATCCAATGCGATCAGCAGCCATTTCTGCGCCATCAAAAACAGGGGATTCAGATATTCAGGAATTTGCAGGGTCTTGAAATTCAGATTATCCCTGTCGATATCATGAAATGTTGGCAGGCCCAACTGCTCAGACAAAGCGGAAACAAGCGTATCTTCGGTTATCAGCCCCATATTCAGCAGAACTGCCCCAATCCGGCCCCCATACTGAGCCTGAAACTTCAGCGCCCGATCAATGTCGGCGGCCGAAACTGCGTATTTCTGAATAAGAATTTCACCGATCAGCATGGACTGTTCTGATTATCAGCACGATTTTGAATTTCAAAAAAGGCATTTCCTAAAAAATTAGTTTTTTTCTCACACAAAACAGTAGTAACCATTAAATCAATGACAGGGACTGAACGCCTCTGATATTTTGGAAATTTGGGGTAGTGCATGCTCATAGAATATTTTCCAGCCATTGCATAAACGGCTTAAGTTACTATTCATAGATGTGTTAATACAGCGATATTTTGGACAATCACCACCGCAAAAATCGATATATGAACATAAAGCACAATCTCTTGACAAAGCACTTTTTCTGATACTAAATTCCCTATAGACCGTTGAGTTTGTCATTTCTTGCCATGAATCAGAAAAAACATTGCCTACTTTCAGTTCTTTCGTTACAAAAAAATCGCAAGGGAAAACATCACCATTATATTCCACTACAAAATATTGATTGCATAATTTTGTATTTGTGCATTGTTGGTGATATCCAGAGACATAGTAATTGATTAAAGAATCGAAGAGGCGTATAGAAACTTTACCTACGCCAAACTTTATCCACTCATCAAAAATCTCACAGAGAAAAACCCCCCAGTCTTCTGGCTCAATTGAAAACGGCATTGGATAACCATTTTGGCTAATTTCAACGCAAGGAATATATTGTTGATAATGAATACCTTCATTACACAAGAAATCAAATACAGTTTTTGCTTTTCGAACATTGGCCGCACTGATTAAAGTAAGCGAATTAAATGAAATATTATATGTTTTTAATAGACTAATCGCCCTCATCACATCAGCGCAGGTGCCATATCCATTTTTGTATTTGCGATACTGGTTGTGTATTTTGGGCGGCCCATCAAGGCTAATACCCACAAGAAAATTATATTGGGAAAGGAATTTCGCCCATTCTTTGGTAAGTAGTGCGCCGTTTGTTTGAATCGCATTGGCGATGGTATCCCCACACTTCCCATAACGCATCTGAAGCTGTATTATATAACGATAAAAATCAAGCCCCATTAAAGTGGGTTCACCACCTTGCCAGGCAAAAATATACTCCTTTTGATATGTATCAAGATAGCTGGCGGTAAGGATAGATGCAGTATATTCCGTCATATTGGGATTGTCTGTCGTTTCTGATAGGAAATCAGACATTGCAGAATAAAAGCAATAGGTGCAAGCCAGATTGCATTTCCCTGAAATCGGTTTAATCAACAGGGAAAAAGGTTTATTTCGCTTGATTGACATCATGATCTGCGTTAGACAAATTGGAATCCCAAATATCCCATTTTACATTTTGTTGCATCTTTATCGATAGTATTTCCTTTTCAGAAAAAGTCAGTCTATCATATTTATTTTCCATTTCATCTGGATCAATGATTAAATCATAGTACTCTTTTTCTCCTGTGATATACTCAATATATTTATATTTATCAGCTCGGATCAGTCTGTACATGGGAGGGACTGATTTCCAGGGCCATGCAAGCTCATTTATTGGACCGAGTTCAGCAACCACTGAATCCCGCCATTCTTTCTTGCTTGTAGGAGTAGAGGTAAGTAATGGCGCAAGAGAAAGGCCATCAATACAATAGGGTAGCTTTGCCCCTGCAATTTCAGCTATCGTGGGCAACAAGTCAATGGTGCTTACAACATGTTCTCTTTTTTCTCCCTTTGGTATTGATGGCCCAAAAGCAACAAAAGGAACGTGAATTCCTTCCTCGTAGGGTGACAACTTTGCACTGACCTGGACATGCTTTGTAAGCCCATCCCCGTTATCCGATACAAATAAAACAAATGTATTGTCAAGTTGATTTATTTCTTTAAGGGTATTGAAAATTGCAGCTATTGAATCATCAATAGACTGAAGTGTTCTCCAGCGATTCCTGTACCACTCCTGAGCTTTATTAGTATCTGTGCTGTTAATTGAAAAAAAAGGTTTATCAAATTGTTCATTCATGGCGTACAAGTTTCTAACCCATGCCGGTTTATCGGAAATATCTTTTTCAAAAGAAAAGGATATTTCCTCATCTTCAAATAGATTCAGATATTCTTTTGCTGGTACGACCGGCACATGTGGAGCAACTGTGCTAAAATATAAAAAAAATGGAGTATTCTTGTTGCTTCTTTGGATAAATTTTACAGCTTTTTCCTTGAAGACATCGGAGATATAGTCTGATTGATTATTTCCATAATAAACAGATTTCCCATTTTCG
>CAIMCT010000243.1 GCA_903839535.1 uncultured Desulfobacteraceae bacterium | reverse complement strand
ATTCTTTGTTGGAAATCACCCAAGACAGAAAAGGCAGGGGGCAGTTATCAGGGGCAGGGCAGGGGCAGGTAAGGAAACTCTGAGACTTACCCCTTTTTTTAGATTTTTTAATAGTTCATCACAATTAACCCGTCATATAGGCAAGCAGAAAAACAGCCGTTTTTTGCTGCGCACTTTTTACGATTATCAAGGAGGAAGTATGTCCGTTGTAGATAAAGTCAAAAAAATCATTGCTGAAAAACTTGGAGTTGATCTAAGTGAAGTTGTGCCAGAGGCATCTTTTGTGGATGACCTGGGCGCAGATTCTTTGGACTTGGTGGAACTCATCATGTCCATGGAAGAAGAATTTGATATTGAAATTTCAGATGAAGCAGCTGAAAAAATCGTTCGTGTCAAAGATGCCATCAGCTTTATCGATTCACACTGATTTTCTGGATGAATCAGACTGAAAGTACCGCAACAGTATTAGAGAAAGTAAGTAACCGATCATGGCATGGTCTATATTACTGATACGGCGGATGACCAAAATATATAAAACTGGTAGCGGACACAATAGCGTTTCTCACGCAAAGACAGTAGGGGGCGACGGCCGATCGCCCTTACTTGTTTCGTGTCTTTCGTGTGTTTAGTGGTATAAAAATATTTTCACGGTAAAGGAGGTTTCATTGAACAGAAGGGTTGTGATAACTGGTGTGGGTATGGTGACACCTTTAGGGATTGGTCGGGATGAAACCTGGTCTGCATTATGCGCTGGTAAATCAGGAATTGGAGAAATTACCCGTTTTGATGCATCCCGTTTTGAAACCCGAATTGCCGGTGAAGTCAAAGATTTTCACCCCGAAGACTTTTTGCCAAAAAAAGAAGCAAGACGAATCGAACGATTCATTGCCTATTCCCTCGCTGCAACCCGCATGGCGACAGAAGATTCAGGCCTGGTAATTAACAGTGCGAATTCAGACCGTGTTGGCGTACTCACAGGTTGCGGTCTGGGGGGACTTTCTGTTCTCGAGACGACTGCACGTATTATTGATCAGAAAGGCCCAGGTCGGGTAAGCCCGTTTTTTATTCCCATGATGATCGGCAACATGGCACCCGGAATGATCGCCATATACTTTGGCGCAAAGGGACCAAACGCCTCGGTTGCCACAGCCTGCGCTGCCGGAACCCATGCCGTTGGCGATGCTTTCAAAATCATCCAGAGAGGCGCCGCAGATGCCATGATCACCGGAGGTATGGAATCGGTCATCACCCCCACCTGCATTGCCGGTTTCAACGCCATGAAGGCCCTTTCCACACGAAATGATTCACCTGAAAAAGCCTCAAGACCTTTTGATCGCGACAGAGATGGTTTTGTCGTTGGTGAAGGCAGCGGAATCCTGATACTGGAGGCCCTTGATTTGGCACTGGAAAGAGGGGCCAAAATCTATGCGGAAGTTGCTGGATATGGCATGAGCGGCGATGCACATCACATGACTGCACCTGCACCAAACGGCGAAGGAGCTGCCCGCTGTATGCAGGCCGCCCTTAAGGATGCAGGCATTTCTGGTTCGGAAATCAATTACATCAATGCTCACGGAACCTCTACACAAATGAACGACCTGTATGAAACGATGGCCATCAAGTCAGTGTTCAAGGATCATGCCTACCAGTTGGCAATCAGCGCTACCAAGTCCATGACAGGTCATCTTCTGGGAGGAGGAGGCGGCATTGAGGCTGTATTTACTGCCTTAGCCATTCAACAGGGAATAATTCCGCCAACCCTGAATTTGGACAACCCTTCGCCAGAATGCGATCTTGATTATGTTCCAAATCAGGCTCGAAAGCAGAACGTGGCTTACGCCATGTCCAATTCATTTGGATTTGGGGGAACCAATGCCTGTCTGATCCTGAAACAAATGACTATACTTTGAGCCGTCAATGACTTAATTTTTATTCACCGCAAAGGAGCAGGTAGAAAAACTTTAGACAGACATCAACACAGAAAAACAGAAAGGAATATAGCATGGGCAAAGTGTTATGGAAGCCTTCAACTGAAATTATTCAGCAAACGAACATGTTCAGGTTTATGAGTACTGTCAACGAGCAGCATGGACAAAATTTTACGCAATACTCGGAACTCTACCAGTGGTCAATTGATAACATTTCTGATTTCTGGGCGCTACTCTGGGAATTTGTGCAAATCAAAGCCTCAACACCCCACACCGAGGTCGTGGACGATCCAAAGCGAATGCCAGGAGCAAAATGGTTTGCTGGCGCAAGTCTTAATTTTGCCGAGAACCTGCTTCGATATCGCGATGACCGAACAGCTTTGATATTTAAAGGGGAAGGCCTGCCTTCTACCAGAACAAGTTATGCTCAGCTCTATGAAGAAGTAGCCAGAGTCGCTGCCTCCCTGAAAGCCGCAGGGGTTAAACCCGGAGAGCGAGTGGTGGGCTTTATTCCCAATATGCCCCAGGCCATTGTCGCCATGCTGGCTGCAACCAGCATGGGAGCCGTATGGTCATCATGTTCGCCGGATTTTGGCATAAAGGGGGTTCTGGACCGCTTTGGACAAATCAAACCAAAAATCCTTTTTACAGCAAACGGCTACTGGTTCAAGGGAAAAGCAATGGATTGCCTGGAGCGCATATCCAGCATCCTCAAAGATTTGCCCTCCATTGAACAAGTGGTGGTAGTTCCCTATACCGAAACAGAACCAGATATTCGAAACGTTCCCAATGCAGTACATTACCAGGATTTTAAAACATCAGGGCCTGTTCCCGAAATCACGTTCGCCCAGTTGCCGTTCGATCATCCCCTCTATATCATGTATTCGTCCGGCACAACCGGCCTTCCAAAATGTATGGTGCAGAGCGCTGGCGGTATTTTGCTGCATCATCTCAAAGAGCACGTACTTCATGTGGATTTAAAACGAAAAGATGTGCTGTTTTATTTTACAACCTGCGGCTGGATGATGTGGAACTGGCTTGTCAGCGGCCTTGCCAGCGGTGCGACACTGGTCCTTTATGACGGAAATCCATTTTATCCTCAACCTGAAGTATTGTGGAAAATGGCTCAAAACGAAAAAATAACTGTGTTTGGAACCAGTGCCGGATATATTTCAGCCCTTCAGAACACCGGTGTCATTCCCAAAAATTTGTATGATCTAACGCCGCTTCGAGCGGTTCTTTCCACCGGCTCTCCTCTCGCCATTGAGGGTTTTGAGTTTATCTATGATGCAGTAAAAAAGGATCTGCAGCTTGCCTCTATTTCAGGAGGCTCAGATCTGAACGGTTGTTTCGCCCTGGGCAATCCAATGGACCCTGTATATGCTGGAGAACTCCAGTGCCGGGGGCTTGCCATGAAAGTGGAAGCCTTTGACAGCGATGGAAAGCCCGTTATCGGGCAGCAGGGCGAGCTGGTCTGCACTGCGCCTTTTCCATCCATGCCCATTTATTTCTGGGAAGATCCGGACGGAAAAAAATACCACTCCGCATATTTTGATGTTTATCCCAATGTCTGGCGTCATGGAGATTTTATTGAAATCAACGAAAGAGGTGGTGTAACGATTTATGGAAGATCGGACACTACTCTAAACCCTGGGGGTGTTCGAATCGGAACCGCTGAAATCTATCGCCAGGTGGAACAGTTGGATGAAATAGAGGACAGCCTGGTCATCGGCCAGGACTGGAAAAACGATGTCCGCATCATCCTGTTCGTTAAAATGCTTACTGGCCACAGTCTTACAGAAGCGATTAAGCAAAATATACGTCATGTGATTCGGGCTAATGCATCGCCCAGACATGTTCCGGCCAAGATCATTGAAGTACCAGCCATTCCTTACACCCTGAACATGAAAAAAGTCGAGCTAGCTGTCAAGAAAGTCATTCAGAACCAGCCAGTCAAGAACAAGGATGCCCTAAGCAATCCTCTCGCCCTGGATTTTTATGCCAACCTGAAAGAGCTGCAAGAAGATTAAGAAAAAGTGGAGGTGGCTTCTGGGCTGATGAAAATGATCGGCAAATCGCTTCTGGGACCGCAGCACCCCAGTGCGGCAATTATGACGAAAAAAGCGATATATAGGGTTTTTGTAGGGCCCGCAGGATGCCGGCTCCACGGCGAAAGTCCATTCGCGGTTGAACCGTAAAAACAAAAAAACGGCTGGTCGGGAACACCCCGACCAGCCGTTTTAAAGGAGGAAAAAGATGAAGAAATTATTAGGTTTGACTTGGGTCAATGCAAACACTTTGCCAAACACTTTATAAAACACTTATATTTTTTTGTTTTTTATAACTTATTTATATTTCAATATGTTATAACCAATATAAAAATACCCTTGTCAATATTATGGCAGCTTGCACCACTCGGTCATCAATAAAAGTTCAAAAGAATAAACCCTTTTTTTCATGTTTTTTTTAAGTTGCTGATTTATAGTGTAATATATATATTTATT
>CAIMCT010000242.1 GCA_903839535.1 uncultured Desulfobacteraceae bacterium | reverse complement strand
TGTCAGCATCGAAATTATTTATCTGAAAATCTATAGGCATTATCCAGGCTGTTTTTAACCCGATCCACCAAGGCTTCCGTGGCGTAAAACTGGTAAGGCCGCAATATCATTAAGCATTGACTGGTCTCATTGAGTACCGTGTAATGAGTGATCATCTTGGCGATATGACATGGCTTTAAAAATTCAGCGGAAAACTCGTGTAAATCCGACAGGCGGTTATTTTGGGCTCTTCTGACTTTGGCGTGATGGATAAAATTATTAAAAATCAGTATAATACGCCAAATTTCACTTTAAGCAATTCCTAAAAAATGACCGCTTTTTTCTCATCTATTAACCTGCCTAATATTAAGATAACTGACCAAGAAACTCTTGATAATCGCGATATTATTGTGCGTGTAGAATGCTTGGAAAATGGAACCCATTGTAAGTGTTGCGGCAAACATATAATAAAACGCCATAGTCTAAATAAAATAATTAGATTAAAACATTTACCATCGTGTGGCGACGATGTATATATTGAAAGTCAACTCGTTAGATATCAATGTATCGATTGTAATGGCAGTCCTACCACAACTCAAAAACCATCGTGGTATCAAAGCACTGGATTATGCACAGATATATATGCAAAACATATTATTACTGAATTAATAAATAGCACTATTTCCGATGTCGCCAGCAAGGAAGGTATTACACAAGACAGAGTGAATAGTATTATAAAAAGGTATGTTCCAACAGAAATAGATTGGTCAAAGATTAAAGAAATAAAAGATTTAGGAATTGATGAGATTGCCTTAAAAAAAGGCCATAAGGATTTCGTTGTGATTATAAGCACAAAAATAAATGGAAAAGCGGTGGTTTTAGCGGTTTTAAAAAACCGGAAAAAAGACACTGTAAAAAAGTTTTTCTTGAGTATTCCCAAGCACTTAGCGGAAACAGTCGAGAATGTATGCTCTGATATGTATGACGGTTTTATTAATCCTGCAAAAGAAGTATTCGGTTCAAAAGTAAATATCATTATCGACCGTTTTCATGTGGCAAAAAATTATCGTAGTGCCATGGAAACTTTGCGCAAAAAAGAAATGAGACGATTAAAATCTGAGCTTTCTGAAGGGGATTATAAAAAACTCAAAAATATAATGTGGATATTAAGAAAAAAACATAATGAACTTGGCGATGAAGAAAAAGAAACCTTGAATCTGTTATTTAAATATTCACCATTACTAAAAAAAGCTTATAACTTTCAAAATAAATTAACTTCAATATTTAATCAACCTATTTCACAAAAACAAGCCAAACGCAAAATAAAGCAATGGATTAATGCGGTCGAAAAAAGTGAGCTTACTTGTTTTAATACTTTTATAAAAACATTGAACAAGTTATGGAATGAAATATTAAATTACTTTATTAATAGGCTTAATAGTGGATTTGTTGAAGGGCTTAATAATAAAATTAAAGTATTAAAGCGTCGTTGTTACGGCATTTTTAATACCGAAAACCTGTTCCAGCGCATTTCCATAGATTTTGCCGGATACGGTGCAACCTATTGATAATATTTAATTTAATTCATCACGCCAAAGTCAGAAGAGCCAATTGGATAACATGGGGTGCGTTTAAACAAACGACACCAAAGTTCCATAGGATTTTTTGCAACACTATAGCTGGCGTGGCTTTGAACCAACTTTGAACTTCCCAATTTTAGTCCGATTTCCAGTCCGGATTTTTGGGAACTTCCAAGCCCATCGAATCGACCATTCGCTCATCCGAAAAATCAAACTCCCCGTGCAGATTGAAATGCTTCCAGGTGGTGATCGAACCGTTACGAATCGCTTCGATCAGTTCCGCCCGGCGCTTCTCGTTTTTCTCCGTAGTAAGCTCCTGTGAGAGATAGAGGTAATTCCAGCACACGGCAGCATTCTTGATCAGCCGTCGGCAAGCTTCGGCAATCTCCTGGTCTTCCTTTTCGCTTTGCATGAACTCCGAGCTGTGACCAAAAGAAACGGCCTTGGAAAATTTGTTCGAGCTCTCGACCTTGTTGAGCTGTTTCTCGATTGCCTGCCTGAATTCAAGAATGTCACAGTATTTCAAAATGAAGAGCGACTTCGGAATTTTACCGAATTCCTTTAAGGCCCGGTATAGCGTGTGCTGCTTGGAGTAGGAATTCAAACGCTTGAAAAGCTGTGAGGCGGTCGTGACTTTCAATCGGATGGTTGCGATAAAGCGCAGAACATCATCCCATTGATCCTCAAACTGGTTTTCTCGGATATAGTGGTCTGACAGTAGCAAGTATCCTTGTTCCTCGTAATGTTTACGGTGTTTAAAAGCATAGAGCTGCTGCCGACCAACGCCCTTGATTCTCGGTGCGAACTCAAAATCTAAGAGATAGGTTGACGCAAATATGACTTCTGAGTAGCCGTGCGTGTCGGTCGAATGTATGTCGCTCTTGATGACGTCGTTGTGCATTAGCCCATCGATTACGTAGGGGGCCTCCCGTTCAGCGGAGCTGATCACCATGGAATGCCACATTAGATCGCGCATGTCGATGAACGTCACCGCGCTAGCGCCTTTCTCTTTGCCTAAATATTTGAAAGAGTAATTGGCGTTCAGGGAGTCAACGGCCACATTGATTTTCTGCCCATCGCTGGAGGTGTGCAGCAAATCGGACTGATTGCGGTAGATGTTCGGCAAGCTCATCCGGTCGGTCAATCGCAGGATACGATCATTGGCACCCTGAACGTTCTGTAGCGAGAAATACCAGTTGACCGCGTTGTCCAGTTCGCTATCATCGATCTGCTTAGAAATTTGCGCCAGTTTACGATGGCCAATATCACAGCCATAGCCGATAATGCCGGCAAAGAGAATCTTCTTGGGTGGTCTGCCTCGTTGATATTTGATCTGCCAATGCTCAAATTCGTCGAGAAAATGGGTGGCATGATCCACTGTCGCCAACATTTCAAGCATGGAAATATATTT